>CAZOMM010000035.1:0-5406 GCA_964581165.1 uncultured Coriobacteriaceae bacterium | reverse complement strand
ACTCTAATAACTATTCCACCCTCGGTAGAAAGAATGACTTCGGCATTTTCTTTAATGACCCTCATCGCGGCCAATTTGCCCTTTTTCTCAGTCATTGTGATTGTGTTAACACCCTGACCGCCGCGATGCTGCTCGGGATATTCCGAAACCGGAGTTCTTTTTCCGTATCCTTTTTCTGTTATCACTAATAAATCATCACCAGATGAGGCTATCTCCATTCCTAAGACATGGTCCTCGTCTTTAACGGTCATCCCCTTAACTCCAGTGGTATTGCGTCCCATAGGTCTAACCTCAGACTCATCCCACATAATCGCCTTACCTGCAGAGGAGACCATCATTACTTTTTCGCCCTCTTTAACCTTGCGCACAGAAATAAGCTCGTCATCAGATTTAAGATTGATAGCAATAAGTCCGTCTTTTTTAGACCTGTTATAGCTATCCATTGTGGTCTTTTTAACCGTGCCGTTTTTGGTAGCAAAGATCAGGTATTCATTGGGCTCAAAAGTTTTGGTGGAAATTACGGCTGCAATTTTTTCATCCTTAGCAAACGGCAAAAGATTAACTATTGCATGGCCTCTAGCTTGCCTTGAGCCTATCGGTAATTCATGAACCTTTAGCCTGTACACTTTGCCATAGTTAGTAAAGAACAAGACACAATCATGAGTTGAGGCAATAAACAGGGTTTCTACATAATCATTGTCTTTTAGGTTCATTCCATGTAAGCCTTTACCACCGCGTTTTTGCTGCTTATAAGTGGCAACAGGAAGCCTCTTTACATAACCTGAATGAGTGATAGTAACAACCATATCCTCTTCGGCTATAAGATCCTCAACCTCAAGTGTCGAAGCATTACTAGAAGAAATTTCTGTAAGCCTAGGTGTTGAAAACTTGTTTTTTATCTCTGTCATCTCGTCGATGACAACTTTTCTAACGAGATGATCGTCAGAAAGAATTTGCTTGTAATAGGCGATCTTTTCTCTTACTTCTGCTAATTCAGCTTCGAGATTATCTCTTTCTAGGCCGGTTAATTTCTTCAGGCGCATCTCCAGAATGTCTTTAGCCTGAATTTCCGAAAGAGAAAACCTCTCCATTAGATTTTGTTTAGCAATCTCGTCCGTGCGAGAGTTGCGAATTATCTCGATAACCTCGTCGATATTATCAAGAGCAATAACTCTGCCTTCTAAGATATGGGCGCGATCCTCGGCTTTTTTGAGATCATATTTAGTGCGTCTAACTATCACCTCGCGCTGAAAATCGCAGTAATAAGTAAGCATCTCTTTTAGCGACATGAGTTTTGGAACCCCATCAACTAGGGCAATCATGTTTATTCCAAAAGAGGTTTGCAGCTGAGTGTGCTTGTAGAGTTTATTTAAAACCACATCCGGAATTGCGCCTTGCTTTAACTCAATTACAACTCTCATTCCACTGCGGTCCGACTCATCCCTTAAATCGGAAATCTCGGTGATTTTCTTCTCGTGCACAAGATCAGCGATCTTTTGAACCATCTTGGCTTTGTTAACCATATAAGGGATCTCGGTGATGACAATTCTTTCTCGCCCAGTCGAAGTATGTTCCTGAACCGCACGAGACCTAATTGTTATTGTGCCGCGCCCTGTTTCGTAGGCTTCTTTGATGCCGCTGTTTCCCATAATGATTGCCTGGGTTGGAAAATCGGGACCAGGCATAACTTTCATGAGTTCTTCGGTTGTAACATCTGGGTTCTCTAGGCAAAGAATTGCTGCATCTATGGCTTCACCCAGATTATGAGGTGGAATATTTGTAGCCATTCCAACAGCAATTCCTGAAGATCCATTAACTAATAGATTTGGGAATCTCGAAGGCAAAACAGAGGGTTCTTGCAGGGATTCATCATAATTAGGCTGAAAATCAACTGTGTCTTTTTCTAAATCGCGGATAAGCTCCATTGCAGCACGCTGAAGACGGGCTTCTGTATAACGCATTGCTGCTGCTGAATCGCCATCAACTGAACCAAAATTTCCATGACCATCAACAAGCGGAACTCTCATCGAAAAGTTTTGGGCGAGTCTTACCATCGTGTCATATACAGCTGCATCGCCGTGTGGATGGTACTTACCTATAACCTCTCCAACCGTCCAAGCAGACTTTTTATGAGGCCTATCGGGACGAATTCCAGACTCATACATCGCATAAAGGATTCTGCGATGTACAGGCTTTAAACCATCTCGAACATCTGGTAAAGCCCTAGAAACAATTACGCTCATCGCGTAATCGAGAAAGTCGGTTCTTAGTTCGCTAGCTAAATCATCAGTAATGAGCTTGCTTCCACTTAGATCTATCTCAGGTGTGTTATTTGGTGTGTTATTTGCCACAACTACTCTTCTCTCTTAAAAGCCATCGAGAAAAACTACTAAATATCAAGAAACCTAACGTCCTTTGCATACTTTTGGATGAATTCTTTACGGGGTTCTACTTGACTACCCATAAGATCAGAAACAGTCTTAGCTGCAGCAGCACCATCTTCGATAGTTACCTGTAACAAGGTTCTATTTTCTGGTGCCATTGTTGTTTCCCATAATTGCTCGGGATCCATCTCGCCTAAGCCTTTGTATCTTTGAACTGTGTACTTGGTTCCTTCAGAAAGTTTTGCTACTTCTTCTTTGAGTTCATCATCGCTGTATATGTACTTATGCTTTTTACCCACAGCTAACCTAAACAGAGGAGGCTGAGCTATATACACATAACCCTGATGAATAAGCTCTTCCATATGGTTGTAAAAGAAAGTTAGCAACAGACATCTAATATGAGCACCGTCTACATCAGCATCGGTCATGATTATTATTTTGTGATAGCGGGCTTTATCGATATCAAACTCGTCGTCTCCAACACCGGTTCCAATGGCTGTAATCAAAGAACTGATAGTTTCAGACGATAGGGCTCTATGAAGGCCAGCTTTTTCTACATTCAATATCTTTCCACGTAGAGGAAGAATTGCCTGGAATGATCTTTCTCTAGCCTGTTTGGCCGATCCTCCCGCAGAATCTCCCTCGACTATATAAAGCTCAGTTAAGGAAGCATCTCTTATTGAGCAGTCCGCAAGCTTTCCAGGAAGAGTCGAGGATTCCAGTAGGGATTTTCTGCGTGTTAAGTCTCTCGCTTTTCTGGCAGCATTTCTCGCCTTTGCGGCCTGGCTAGCTTTTTTGATGATTTCTTTTGCGGGATTGGGATGCTCTTCTAAATATTCACCCAAACCAGTAGTAACAGTAGATTGAACAAAAGGCCTCATCTCGGTATTACCAAGCTTGGTTTTTGTCTGTCCTTCAAATTGGGGGTTATGAAGTTTTACAGATATCACACAGGTGAGACCTTCTCTAACATCATCACCTGTAAGATTGTCATCCTTGCTTTTGATTAGATTTTTAGAGAGAGCATAGTTGTTAATGGTTCGCGTTAAGGCATTTTTAAAGCCCTCGAGGTGAGTGCCACCCTCTGTAGTGTGAATATTGTTGGCAAAAGCCATGATTGTATTCGAAAAAGACGAATTCCACTGAAGGGCTACTTCTACCTCACCATCTTTGCCCTGTTTTTCAAAATAAATAGGGCGGCTGAGGCCAGGAAGAATATCTTTTCCTTCATTTAAGTATTTAACGTAGTCAACGATTCCGCCCGCGTAATAAAATTCGAGTTTTTCTGGGCTTTGGCCTTCTTCTACCCTCATGTCAGTAAAGGTGATTTTTACGTTTTTATTAAGGAAGGCCATCTCTCTTAATCTGGTAGTTAGAGTTTCAGCGTCAAATACTGTAGTTTCTTGAAAAATCTCTGGATCGGGCCAAAACCTAACGTCTGTTCCTGTTTTATTGGTTTTGTCGCCTTTAGTGAGTTTTTGAACTGTCTTTCCTCTCTCAAAAGACATATGCCACTGATAGCCTTCTCTACAAACAGTGCAATCAACTCTTGTTGATAAGGCATTAACAACAGATATTCCTACACCGTGAAGGCCTCCAGAGATCTTATATCCCTCTCCGCCAAACTTTCCTCCAGCATGAAGGACGGTAAAAACAACCTCTAATGTAGATTGTTTTGTTTTGTTATTTTTACCAACAGGAATTCCTCTGCCGTTATCTATTACCTGCACAGAATTATCTGAATGGACAATCACATCGATTTTTGTGCAATATCCTGCAAGAGCTTCATCTACAGAATTATCGACTACCTCATAAACAAGATGATGTAATCCTCTAGGACCAGTTGATCCGATATACATTCCAGGTCTGACTCTTACAGCCTCTAAACCTTCGAGAATTTTGATGTCTTTCTCATCGTAGGTGTGTTCGGATTTTTTTCTGGCCATCAACTCTCCTATTCCAGAAGACAACAATAAAAAACAATAAAAAAGCCCTCTACAAAACTGTGTCGAGAGCACTTTTGACCCAACTATACTAACATATGTAAATTGCTGGTTTTGTAAGACCATCAAACATAGCCCTAGAAGGCCTTAAAATTATATGTGAGGCTTTTTTGCCTGTCTTTGACCTTTTTTCCATTCCATATCGGATAGCATCGCATTAAAGAGCGTTTCTTTAAGTTGTTCATCTTCTATTACAGAAATTGTCATTTTTATATATTCAAGCTCTCCATTATCTAATGGAACAGACTCAACGTCTTCTATATACCAAGGTTTTTCTTCTTCTTTTTTACTAAAATCTTTTCTGATTCCTGTTTTGGAAGAGACTTTAAAAAATATTTCGCTTATATCAAAGCCAGTCTCATACTCCATCATCTGTCGATAGTATTCCTTGCTCATCGACAAACTAGCTGCACATTGAGGGCTATCCACATACACCAAAATGGAATTTTTAGCCTGCCTACCATCGACAACATTATCTGTGTGCTCAAGTATCGATTTAGGAGCAATTTTCTCCCAGGCTTCTTTTAGAATTAGCGATCTTTTGTATTTGCTTGTGTTGTTATTTGAGAGTAATTTGTCTATCTCATCGCCAATGTTTTTCATTATGCTTGGCCTATTTCATAGATTCTTGCCTCTGAGAGATAAGTCTTATCGATGTTTTCTAAATCAACTGTAGTTATAAAGGATTGTATGTTTTCAGATAAATAATCGGTTAGCATCTTTCTTTTTTCTTTATCTAATTCAGACATAACATCGTCTAATAAAAGAATTGCTTGTTGGCCTGATATTTGCTTAATAGTTTCCATCTCAGTGATTTTCCAAACAAGAGATGTGAATCTTTGCTGCCCTTGTGAGGCATATTTTCTTGCATCATGGCCATTAAGACTAATTTTAATGTCATCCAAATGAGGACCGGTAAGAACTTTTTTACTAGATATTTCCTTGTTTCTTATTGAAATTAGATTTTTATAAATTAAGGCTTGTATTTGCTCTGTTTCTAATTCACAGCTAGAGGCTTG
>CAZOMM010000034.1:0-20553 GCA_964581165.1 uncultured Coriobacteriaceae bacterium | reverse complement strand
GAGTATTTGTGAAGCTAGTTTCACCCATGCTCGCTGTATAACTAAAAGAGAAAGCGAGATTATCAACGAGATTATCGGCATAAATCGTAAAGCTGACAGAACCGTCATCGTCTACCTGCTCCTGAACCTCATTGCCATCTGCATCGTAGAAACTAAAGCTTTGCACACTACCATAGAGACTTGATGGAACAGTAATAGTTACGTCATATCCACCCTGCTCAGATGCGGCAACTATGACGGTGGAATTAAGACCAGTAAACTCATTACCAGAACTTACGACATAAAAACTTACCTCGACCTCGGCATCAGGCCACACTAGGATCATGTCGTGGTTATTTGTGAAGCTAGTTTCACCCATGCTCGCTGTATAACTAAAAGAGAAAGCTAGATTATCAATGAGATTATCGGCATAAATCGTAAAGCTAGCAGAACCGTCATCGTCTACCTGCCCCTGAACCTCATTGCCATCTGCATCGTAGAAACTAAAGCTTTGCACACTGGCATAGAGACTTGATGGAACAGTAATGGTTACGTCATATCCACCCTGCTCAGATGCGGCAACTATGACGGTGGAATTAAGGCCAGTAAACTCATTACCAGAACTTACGACATAAAAACTTACCTCGACCTCTTGAGAAGTATCTTCTTCTACCGAAACAACTGGTTCATTATCGATATCTCCATCGTCAGCAAATGCAGCTGCAGGCACCGAACTCATGGCCAGCAAAACAGCCATGGCTACAGCAGCAGCACGCCTAGCAATGGAAACATCTTTCAAAGATCTTTGCATGCACAATCCTTTCACTTGTTTTGTAGCTTTGTTAAGACCTCGCCAAACATTCCTTCTAATGCCTGAGCTTAAAAATGTTAGCCCCAACTGACTAACAACTCATAAGGATACTACTTAAAACCTTGTATATTCTGAATTTTTGTTAGAAATTTCTAACATTTTCGCTAAGGGCAGTTTTGCTTCTAAGTTGCGTAATTTTTATGTTAACGAGAGGTGTGCGGGCTTTGTTTCGAGATGCGCCCATGGTCTGGCTGCGAGGGGCGCGCAACCTTTGTTACGAGGTGCGCCCATGGTTTTGTCACGAGACGTACCCAGGGCTTTGTTTCGAGATATGTACAGCCTTTGCTACGACACGCGCCCATGATCTACTGAGTATGAAAGATCTGCAAAAGCACAGGTAGATGCACGATGACTCACCAAAACTATGGTCTTGCCCTCTCTAAAATCAGAAAGCGACTTAAGCACAGACGCCTCTGTTAGAGCGTCAAGATTACTGGTAGGCTCATCGAGCAGCACAAACGACGCATTGTGCAAAAACACCCTTGCCAAACCAACACGCTGACGCTCCCCGCCCGAAAGCGAGCCTCCAAGCTCTCCAACTGCTGTATCTAGTCCATGCGGCAAACGCTCAATAAAGTCCATAAGCGAGGCCTTACGACAAGACTCTTCTAGTTCTTCTTGAGTAGCATCTGGACGAGCTATCAAAATGTTCTGCGCAATACTGCCGTTAAAAAGATGGGTGTCTTGAGTCATATAAGCCTCTGTGGAGCGCAGGCTGCTTGTGTTGATGCTTCGAAGATCCACTCCCGATAGCTCTACGCTGCCCGAATTAGGATCCCAAAAACGCATAAGAAGTTTTAACAAGGTCGATTTACCAGAGCCGCTTTTGCCCGAAATTCCAACTACAGTATTGGGTTTAAAACTCACAGAAACATTTTGCAGGATTGTCTCGTCTTGATAAGAGAAGCTTACATCGCACACAGCCGCTCCATCAAATGAGACATCAATGCCATCCCTTACCTCAGAACACACAGGTTTCTCGTCTAGTAGATCGAGCACACGTGCACCCGAGGCTATAGTTTGCTGCAAGGTGGTACCAAGGGCTGCTACAGCGATAACTGGGCCAAATGACGACATGATAGCCATAATCGAAATAGTTGCCTGCCCAAAGCCTATAATGCCCAAGCTCAGCAGGTTATAAGCAAGCGCTATCATCACCAAATCAAAAGCCAGCACCAATGCAGCAGTAATTGCAGAAGAGAGCGCACTACGCCCTTTTAGTCGAGCCTCAGAAGCAGCTAGAGAATCTGCATGTTGCAAAAGATTATTTGATCGCTGATCTCCCTGTCTGTACTGAAGTATCTCAATTAGACCTCGCAAGCTCTCGAGCACAAAGGAATTTGTACCACCAAGCTGGTCTCGCACAGCACGCCCCGAAACACTCACTCCTCGCGAAGACAGCAAAGGCACTGCCACCCCAATCACACCATAGGCCAAAGCCGCCACAATGACGAGCTGCCAAGACTGAAACGCGATGAAAATCACCATGCAAACAGACACAATAATGGCGATGAGTACCGGCGAGATTGTGTGGGCATAGAACACCTCTAGCAGCTCTATGTCAGAGGTAACAATCGAAACCAGATTCCCCTTGTCGCGCCCCTCTAATTTGGCAGGAGCCAGATGTCTAAGCGCTGTAAAGACTTTGTCACGAATAAGAGCAAGTAGTTTAAATGCAATAAAGTGATTGCAAAGCTGCTCACCATAATGCAAAAAGCCTCGCAAAATTCCGCAGACCACCACAAGTATCACAGCAGTGTCAAAACTCAGTATGGATGATGTGTCGCTGGCGCTAAGCAGTCCGGCTGATCCTGCAACTGTCAAGAAGATGGCAGCTCCAAAACCAAGCACACCGAGTAAAACAGCAAACACCATAAACGGGATAAGAGGCCCTACTAAGCGAATTAAACGCATCAAAATTGAGAAGGCTGAGCGCTTGTGAACTGGTGAAGCTGTAAATGTTGGTGTGGCGGACGTGGAGCTTGTTTGACTTGGATCGATGGGTTCTGGCGCGAATACTTTGTCGGCAGTTTGGCCAGCTACTTTGTCGGCAGCTTCGGCGGATGCTTTGTCGAATGCTGACGCGAATGCTTCGACGAATGCTTGATCGGCTACTTTGTCGGTTACCTCAGTACTCGCTTCGGCACTAACTTCATGGCTCGCGAAGGCTTCTAACTCTTGTTGGCGAGTCCACAAGCTTTTATATACCCCATCGGCAAGCAACAAATCCTCATGAGTACCAAACTCCGCAACATGTCCCCCATCCATTACATAAATACAAACAGCGTCGCGCACTGCAGCTAAGCGATGAGAGATAGCCACCACAGCCCTATCACGAGCAAGTTCATGGATTACATCCATAATTGCTCGTTCGCTTTCGGCATCGATATTAGAGGTGGCCTCGTCAAATATGTAAATAGCTGAGTCGTGCAAAAGTGCCCTAGCAATGGCTAGGCGCTGCCTCTGTCCACCAGAGAGATTTGCTCCACTTTCTGCAAGAGGAGTCTCAAGTCCACCTTCGCTGCGTACAAAATCTGCCAGCCTGCAACGCTTGAGAGCATCCCAAAGATCATCATCGCTTGCCTGGGGATTGCCCATCAAAAGATTGTCTTTAACAGTACCTTTAAAGATCCAGCTCCCATAAGAAACTGTGGTGATTGAATCTGATAGAGAGTCTCGATCGATGTCTCGCACATTATGAGGGCCTATACGTACTTCGCCCTGATAAGCAGCATTTCGGCCAGCCAAGACAGCTCCCAAAGTCGACTTTCCGGAGCCGCTCTCGCCTACCACGGCAGTAAGTCCACATGTTGGAACCTCAAAGTTCACTCCATCTAGGGCCATGCGTGTGCCATCGTATGTATAACGCAAATCCTTGCAAGAAATAGCGCAGTTATCACGCTCAATTTGCTCTGTTCCCTTAGCTGGCTCAGGCACCTCAAGCAAATCGAACATCTTGTCTGCAGCAGCCATTCCATTCATGGCTGTATGAAAAAGCGATCCCAATGAGCGCATTGGGATAAAGAACTCCGCAGACAAAAACACAATGGTAAAAGCCCCTGCAAAACTAACCTGAGCACTAGCAAATTGGAATAGGGTCACAACTATGCCCAAGGCTGCACCACCATAGGCCAGCAGATCCATCACCGTAATGGAGTTAAGCTGCATTCGCAAAAGACGCATTGTTGCCTGTCTAAAGTTTTCGGCCTCTTGGTTCATGAGCTTGTGTTGCGCTGCATCGGCTTGATAGATCTTAAGCGTGGTGAGGCCTTGAACGTTCTCTAAAAAAGTTCCGCCCAAATCGACGTAGTGTCCCCAGTAATTGCGCATAACACGCTTTGCGATGCGCTGAACTGCAACAACAGAAATTGGAATGAGGGGCACGCAAACAAACAAGATAATGGCTACCGTTAGAGACAATGGCGCCAAACATGCAAAAAGTGTTATCGGAGCTAAAAATGCATAGAAAAATTGCGGGAGGTAGGCACCAAAATATACTTCGAGCTGCTCAACCCCATCTGTACTAATTTGTACAGCCTCGCTAGTGGGGATATGCTCCACATAGGATGGACCGAGCCGCAGCAGCTTTTCGTAGACAATCTGCCTTATGCTGCGCTTGGCCACACTAGAGGCCTTAAAGCCCATGCGCTGAGCCATGCTCTGCGAAATAATGCGAACAACTATTGCAGCAACTCCAACGCCAAGCAGCAAAAACAAATCAGAATCGCTGGCCTGCCCAGTAAACATCTGCTGTAAAAACCAACCTACAAGCACCATAAGGACAATATTTGCAGCGAGTGCTATCCACTGAAAAAGAACATTAGCAACTATAAAACGCAGAGCTTGAGGTACCGCTTTGAGTAATCTGTTGTCAAACACCTTTGACCCTTCATCCCTAGGTTTAGCTTTTATTGGCAATTGCCTGGATTTGCGATTTTGCTGGATTTGTTTTGCTGCTTTTTCGTTTCGTAAGATTTGTTTTGCTTTGCTGCTTTTGCGACTTTGTGATTTTGCGATCTTGCTGCTTTGCTGGATTTATTTCGGCAAATTTGTTTTGCTACGTTTATTTCGGCAAATTTGCTTTACTACGTTTACTTCGTCGGATTCACTCGTTTCCCAAATCAGCTCCGCCACTATCGACAGCCCCACCGCTGTCAACAGCATTGCCACGATCGGTTTTTACAACAAAACCAAAGTAAATAATGTGAGCAATCCATACGATCACAAGCACAATGCGCCCCACTGGCACTGCACTCATAAGAACAAAACCAATGCTAAGAAATATGGTTACAGGAACAATAATGGAGAGCTTTGCCTGGATAGTCATAGAGCGCTTTGAAACATATCCATCAATAACTTTTTTGTATAACTTGGTTGATCTAAACCAGTTGTTTAGACGCTCTGAGCTCCGTGCAAAACAAAAAGTCGCAAGAATCATAAAGGGCGTGGTAGGCAGGATTGGAATCACCGCTCCAACAACACCTAGGGCAAAGGTAATAAAGCCCACTGCACCCCAAACATATCTAAAACGAGACTTTTTGACCTTGGGTACTGTGCTCACAATATCATCCCCATATTCTTTTGCAGCTATTGTTTGCTTAGATACGTTCTTTTGTCTCTCCTGTGCTTGAGGTAGCTTTTGCTTGTCCTGATCCTCAAGAGGCTGTACAACGAGTGAGTCGCGAGACAATTTCGAGTGCATGTCTCCTTGTATCGACTGCGTGTCTCCTTGTATCGAGCGTGCATCTTGTTTTGACTGCGTATCTCGCTGCTCCTGAGCTTCGGGAGAATGCGCAGCAAGAGAAGAACGCGTGGCATTAGGAGCTTGCACGGCATTAGGAGCTTGCGCAGCATTAGAAGCTTGCGCAGTATTAGGAGAATGCGAGGTGAGTACGTATGGCTGCCCATTAAACTCAACAACTTCTAATGCAATGTCATAAACCTTCTGAAGCAAGCTGGTCGTAACTATTTCGCAAGGAGACCCCTGAGCAACAACACTGCCATTGGCCAGCGCTACCATCTCATCGCTAAACTCGATAGCCTGATTAATGTCATGCAAAACCATGATGATGGTCATGCCCATCTCACGGTTTAGCTTGCGAACCAATTCGAGCAGGTCGAGCTGATAACGAACATCCAAAAAAGTAGTGGGTTCGTCTAAGAGCAAAACCTTTGTGCTTTGCGCCAAAGCCATGGCCACCCACACTCGCTGCATCTGTCCGCCCGAAAGCGCAGATACAGGCTGATCTGCCTGTGAACTAAGTCCTGTGGTTTCTATAGCCCACTCAATCATTTGCTCGTCTTCTTCGGTCAAAGAAGAGCGACCACGCTTTCGATGAGGAAAGCGACCATATCCCACAAGTTTTCTCACTGAAAGATCGGCAGGAGCAGTATTGCGCTGATGAACTATTGCCACCATACGCGCAAACTCATTGAGTTTGAGTTCTGAAATATCTCCACCTAGTAGCTCGATGCTACCTGTTTGAGGCAAAAGATTTTTTGTGAGCAAATTAAAAAGCGTGGACTTGCCCGAACCATTAGCTCCAATAAGCGTGGTGATCTTACCTTCTTGTAACTTTAAATCTAGGCCATCAAAAATCGGACAGTAGGCTTCTGTGTTTTTATTGCTAGAAGAATTATCAGAGGGCTTACCGTAAGCAAATGACATGCCCTTAACTGTAAACACCTCACTGCCCATAGTTTTGTCTAGCCTTTCTCAAAAGGAAGATAAACACAGGACCTCCCACCACTGACATGATTATTGCCGCACTAATCTCGTAGGGATACGCAATTGTGCGCCCGAGGGTATCGGCTAAAAGCAGGCAAAACGCCCCTAGAATCATTGAATAGGGAATTAAAAGCTTATGGGAATTCCCCACCTGAATACGGCCGATATGTGGAACTATCAATCCCAAAAAGCTAATAGGGCCAATAACTGCCGTACTAACCGAAGCTAAAAGAACCGCAATGGCAGAGATGGCCAAACGATTCTTGTCTACATCGACACCAAGCGAGCGGACTGTCTTGTCTTCAAGTGCCAAAAGATCGCAGCGCTTTACCACAAAAAGCGCCAACACAAGACCTACGATCGAATAGCCTGCCAAGGTGTAAAAATCGTTCCAAGTTTTCATCGTGATGCTGGAATTAACAATGCTAGCCACTCCGCTCATTTCTCCTCCTGTTGCGGAGTTGAGTGCAGAGGACATGCCCGAAAACATCACATTTACAGCAACACCAATCAAGATAATCCGCAATGGGGACAATCCACCTCGCCATGACAGGCCATAAACAATCAAAAAAGCGATAATCCCGCCGGCGATGGCCAGCATTGGAGTCAAAAAGAAAAGCGTAGGCAAAAATGCCGTTACCAAAGCCGCGACAAAACTGGCCCCAGATGTAATTCCGATTATTCCAGGATCTGCTAATGGATTGCGAATTGCAGCCTGAAGTAAAACTCCAGAGCATGCAAGAGCAGCTCCTCCCACCATGGCTATTAGCACTCGGGGAAAGCGCAGGTCAAAGATCGTGGCCACTGTCTCGTTGTAAGAGATGAACAAACCAGACAAAAGCTCGCCAAACGACACCTGTAAGCTTCCGGTATTAACAGCAACAAAGAAAAGCACCAGTAAAGCGAGGCTAGTTATCACAAACGATAACAGCTTGCGAGTTAGGCTAACCATGTTATGCCCTCCCGCTTACTTGCAAGCTCTCCCGCTTATTAGCAGAAATCTCCCGCCACTTGTTTGCAGAAATCACCTGCTTGCTCGCAGAAACCTCTCGCCTATTCGTAAGAATCTCCCATTTATTAACAGAAATCTTCCACCGCCTATTCGCAGAAATCATGGCTGTGTTTTTACAAGTCTTCATAAAGCAAGGACAACAGATATTCCAAAGCGTCGGTGTAATTGAGCTTTGCACTCATGCCAAATTCGTCATAAGGCAGGTCGTAAACTCGCCCATTTTGGACCGCTGTAAAGTGACTCCAAATATCGTTTTCGCTGAACTCCTCGGCAAACATCTCTGCCACTTCGTCTGCCATGCCATGAGCTGCACGAAGGATGATATCGGGATCTTTGAGCTGCATATCCTCGGTGTTGGCACTTAAAAACTCATCGTCTGTACCGGCGTAAACATTTGTCCCACCAGCAAGCTCAACTAAACTTCCAACATAGCTATTCTCTGTGGCTACGATGTACGACCCTGGAACTCCCATCAAAATGAGTACAGTTGGTGATTCCTCCCCTTCGATCTGAGCATTAAGCTCAGCCATAAATGCCTCATGCTCATCGATTAGAGCCTGGGCCTCGTCTTGTCGATCGAACTCCTGCCCCATCCATTCAATGGATTCATAAAGCCCATCAACACTGCGAGTATTCAAGAAATATGAGTTAACACCAATCGACTCATATTGCGATTCCAAATCTTCTTGAAGCGTTATTGGAGAAAGCACATAGTCTGCATCGAGCGAGGCGAGTATCTCCATATCTGGCGACATTGCAGCACCCACAGTCGTAACATCGGCATAACGCTCCGGCAAACTATCAGACTCGGGGACACCAACCAAGTCGAGGTCGAGCTTGTCGCAAATTTCTGCAACGGCTGGTGAGGTTGCCACAATACGAAGTTCCGAAGAATCCGAAGTCGAAGCTTCATCGTCATCAGGATGCTGATTCACACAGCCACTAAGCAAAAGCAGAGTCACAAGGCATGCCATCAACGCAGCGATGGCAAAAGCCATCTTTGACGTGAGGCGC
Organism: uncultured Coriobacteriaceae bacterium; assembly: GCA_964581165.1. Lineage (GTDB taxonomy): Bacteria > Actinomycetota > Coriobacteriia > Coriobacteriales > CADBOM01 > CAZPAN01. The sequence goes on along the minus strand of CAZOMM010000034.1, from coordinate 11,949 downwards.
TCTTTGAGTTCTTGGAAGCTCCAATCACTGTAAGATTTCATAGGTTGTTTCATACGCTGGCCTCACACTTATTGGCCTGAAGAGTCATTGGGATCCGACTTTGCGGCAGAAGCGTTTGCAGCAGAAGTAGAGGCGTTTTGCCTGGCCTGCTTTGGCTTATACCAAGCAAAATAGATCACCAAGATTGCTGCGATCACAACTACAACAGCTACGATCGCCACAATAACTGGCATCGAAACACCAGCACCAGCCCCGGCAGAGATCTCCTCACCCGCAACCACGGTCTCTACAAAGCCTGCGCTGTTTCCATCAATCAAATCGGACAAGGTAACGTAGAAAACAACATAGCGGCCCATTGGCTCGGGATAGAGACTGCAGCGGATTATGGAGTCATAACTTTCAACTGCAAAACGATAATCTCCGGTATTTTCTTCCCCATCTACTTGCATCAAGCTTACTTCTGTATCTACATACGAGCTGCCAGTTCCATCCGAGTCATAAGAAAAGCTAACATCGCTGAGTTGATCTTGGAGTTTAAATCGCAGGGTCACATAGCTTGTTCCTGTGTTGTCTACCTCAAACAGTGCCTCGGTTTCGGTTAAGCCATCAACCATCGATTGCCCAAGTGTTTCGGAGGATTCTCCACCAGAATCCTCAATCTCACCCGTGTTTGGATGTCTATAAGATGCAGTAACAGTAGCCGTAGATACAGATGTGGTATCGGCCAAGGCTGTTATGGGAGATATGGACAGCAAAAGCAAGGACAGAAAAGTCATCAAGATGCAGGCGATCTTGCCCGAGATATTGGCATGTTTAATCAAGGCCTCATCCTTGACTGTGGTATTGGAGTGTTTGATCAAGGCTTCGTCCTCCTTTTTTTGATAAAACCATGCAGATAAACCGTCACCGCACCAAAAGATGCGGTGACAAACAAAACCATGTCTTTAAGGAAATAAACTAATCTAGCTCTGGTCGCACTGCTCACGATTGTGTTGCTTGCGGGTATAAACTGCCCAGGCCACAAAAGCCAAACCTGCAACGGCTAGAACAGCAGCGCTCATACCAAGAATCATCGAGGTATAATCGCCGGTTTTAGCTATGGTGCTTGAGCTGCTGTCGTCAGAGTCGTCTGAAGTAGCGTCGTCAGAACCGTCTGAATCGCTGTCGTCAGAAGTTCCACTATCTCCTGCAGGTGGAGTGCCAGGGTCATCCTCACCAAGGTCTGTGGCTTGTGAGAGATAGAGATGCATATCTGCATCAACTTCGCCCATTCCAAGCTCTTGCATAGGAACTATAGTCAGGCCAAGTGTTATTACTACGTCGCTTTCTGAGTGGTCAATGCTCAAGGTAAAGGTTGCACCAGACTGAGAAACCGCAGATCCGTTGTATGAAATAGCACTGATGTAGTCGGTGCTATTTGTGGTAAAGCTCACCTGCATCGTCCCGTCAGATTGCGGCCTAACGTAGGCTACGCCACCAAAATACTGATTAGCCATCGATTCTTCTGTGCTGTTCTCTCTCAAAAAGTCAAAAGGAACGGAGTAGGTATGGCCAACTTCAAAAGTGGTAGCTGCCAAAAGGGTGGCAGTATCGCCTGCAGCGCTGGTAGAAAGCACAGAAATGCTAGCCACAACAGCTTCTTCGGTAGAACTAACGGTTCCAGTTCCTAGAGTGCTCGAAACATTGTTGCTAAGACTCGAAACATCAATCGAAAGCAGGGCTTCGATTGCCTCGGTGCTTTCGGAACCTGTGCTTTCGGAGCTTGCACTAACAGACAGCAAGATCTGTTCCGAGATGCTCTCGAGCTCAAGGATGGTAAACGAGGAGCTGTCCTCTACAAACTCAACTTCAAAATCGCCATCGGCCACTTCGATCTCTTCAATAGAGCTAGGGTCAACAGCCTCAAGGCTTACATCATAAGTACCATCTTCGTCGTAGATAATCTGAGCTGTGTCCTCAAAAAAATCAGCAGCTGGCGATTCTTCGCCGCTGTCATCAGCGTTTAACAATTCAATCGGCAGCTCATAGACGCTCCCTACAGTCATATCGATCTCTTCTGCAGAAGCCTCTTGAGCAAATGCCACCGAAGGGATCAATCCTGCAGCCAACACAACACTTAAAGCTATCGCTGCGGCTCTCTTAGCCCTAAAAGAGTTTTGCCGAATGTCTATCATATTGCCCATCCTTTCAACTACCTATCCTCTCGATTGCCCAGTCAACCTTTATCCAAGCGTCTTTGACTACCTAAAAAGTTAGAAAGTCCATTAGAAAGCCCACAAACAAAAAAGCCATCAGTAACACAAAAATGGCTTTTAAAGAACATCGTTTCGACAACAGAGTAAGTTGTAGCTAACAGAGTAAGTTTAAGTTAACAAGATTTAAGATGCTAGGCAAGTTCTGGTTTTTTAATTCAAGGGCAAATTTTTTGGGATCAGCGAAAGGGTTGTCCAGAGTAAGGCCTGTCCGGCGAAAGGCCTGTCCTGCAAAAAGCCCGCACAGCTAAAGGCCTGTCCTGCAAAAAGCCTGCCCAGTTAAAGGCTTGTCCTTCGAAAAGCCTGTTCGGAATATCTAAATACATGTGCATCTTGCCCTGTTTTTATTCTCTAAATAAGCAAGCAAGAAAGACGCTGAGAATAAGGCACTGTCATCTAGTAAAGCTGTGATAATACGATGCCATGCCGTGTTGGAAAACAGAGGAAAACGAAGGGAAAACTAAAGAAATAAAGGAAACGAAAGAACACAAAAAACGAAGGGAGACATATGTTCGAATACAAACCAATTAGCGACCGTATCCAAAAGATCAGGGACATGTATCGCAACACAATGCCCCAGATCAGCATCAGCCGTTACAGACTACTAACTGAGTTTTATCAGCAAAATACGCAGCTAAACGGCATTCTTAAGCGAGCATACGCTTACAAATACATCTGCGAAAATCTTGAGATCAATATTCACGATCACGAGATGATCGTAGGTGGGCATGCCCCTACATTTCGTGGCAGTGCTCTTTATCCCGAAAATGGCATTCCTTGGATTAAGGAAGAAGTTCTCGATTCCAATATAGTCGAGACCCGCGAGACAGATCCCTATTATGTTGCAAAAGAAGACAGGGAGTATTTGGCCGAAACTCTTGATTTTTGGAATCAGAATTCAACCAGCAAGCTAATTGAGAACTATCTGCCCGAAGCTTATGCCGAGCATCAGGGCTCATTGGTCTGCATGTTTGGAATGAAAGATCCCTGTCAGGCACCTGTTGGACACTTTGTGGTTGGCCACAAGCGGGTAATCAAGCTTGGCCTTGCTGCTATAAGAGAAGAGGCAGCTTCGCGCATGCGCGATATGGAGAAGGCCGGTATTGGTGACAAGTACGATAAGTACGATTTTTACAGGGCTATCACTGTTGTTCTCGATGGTGCAATGACGCTTGCTCGTCGCTACTCCGATCTTGCTAGCGAGAAAGCCGCTGCCTGCGATGATCCTCAGCGCAAGAAGGAACTTGAGCTAATTGCCGAGACCATGGCATGGGTTCCTACTAATGCCCCAAGAACTTTCTTCGAAGCCACTCAGTGCGTCTACTTCTTCCAAATGCTTACCACTCTCGATGCTCAGCTTCATGGCACTAGCTTTGGTCGTGTCGATCAGTATCTGGGTAGTTTTTATGAGGCTGATATTGCATCCGGTAGGATCACTCCCGAACAGGGCCAAGAGATTATCGACTTCTTTATGCTCAAGGCTGCAGAGCAGAACAAGGCTGGCAGTGCAGCTGGATCCAAGAATGTTCCAGGCTACACCTCTGGTCAGCTTATAACCATCGGTGGCATAGATGAGTTTGGGCGCGATGCTACCAATGCTGTTACCTACATGATCTTGCAAGCATCGGGCAGGCTTGTGCTTCATGATCCACCTGTTGCTTTGCGTATACACGAGGGAACTCCCGATGAGCTCTGGGATGCTGCTATCGATACCACCCGTCGTGCTGGTGGAGTCCCGACCTTCCAGTCAGACTCTGTTATCATCCCCAACTTGCAATCTAGGGGATTGTCGCTTGAGGATGCCCGCGATTACGCAATGGTTGGCTGCGTAGAACCCGGTGGAAATGGCACAGAGTGGCCACAGTGTGGTGCCTCAGGTGGTGGAGAGGCCTTCTTCTTGCTCCCCAACGCACTGCTCGTGGGTATTAACGATGGCATCAATCCAATGCGCTTCCCAGGTGCTCCAGAGCCTACTCGCACTGGACTTGCCACTGGATATCTATATGAGATGGAAACCTTTGAAGAGGTTAAAAATGCTTACAAAGCCCAGGTTGAGTACTTTGCTCAGTGGCTCATCGATTTAACCAGCGCCTTCCACTATGTAATGCGATGGAACCAGCCAGTTCCGATTGCTTCTGCAGCTATTGAGGGCTGCATCGAATCGGGTCGCGATGTTATGAACATGGGTGCCAAATACACAAACATTGGTCCTGCTGGTGTTGGTATTGGTAATGTTGCCGATGGTCTAGCTGCTATTAAGTATCTGTGCTTTGACACTAAGAAGGTTAGCACTCGTGAGTTCTACGATGCTCTTATGTCAAACTGGCAGGGTGATGCTCGTGCTGAGGAAATTCGTGGAATGATCCTGAATGAGGTTCCTCACTATGGCAACGGCATTGAGTATGTAGATGAGCTGGCGGGTTGGGCTGCTCATGTTTATGCCAGTGCCTTCAATGGCAAGAAGTCTCTGAACGGCACATTCCATGCTGGCTTGTGGCCTGTTACCACGCATGTCACCTTTGGTGCTCTCAGCTTTGCAACTCCCGATGGTCGTTACACAGGAGATGCCTTTGCCGACGGTATCTCTGGTTGCCAGAGCCGTGATGTAAATGGGCCGCTCGCAGTTTTGAATTCCGTGAGCAATATCAAGGCTGAAGACTTTTCTAATGGCACTTTGCTTAACATGAGGTTCCATCCCAGTGCGGTTAATACCGAGGAAGCCAAGCAAAAGCTTACAAATCTCATGCAGACCTATCTAATTGACATGAATGGCATGCAGATGCAGCTCAATATTGTGTCTACTGAGATGATGAAAGCAGCTCGCGAAAATCCCGAGGAGTACAAGGATCTTGTAGTTCGCATAGCAGGATTCTCGGCATACTTTGTTGAGATCTCCGAGGAAGCCAAGGACGACCTGATTGCCAGAACCGAAATGGAAGCTCTCTAGGTTGATCTCTAGGTTGTCTCTGGGTTGATCTGTAAGTCTGTAAGTCCCTTTACATATATATATGTGTGTCTTAGCTGCTATATATGTGTGTACATCTTAGTTGCTGGCTTTTGTTAGCTGTCTCTGTCTAAATGTGGCGTTTAACTGGGACTTTTAGGTGGGGCTTTTAAGTTGGATTTCTAAGCGAGACCTTTAAGTGCCATGCTCGGCACACCACCGCCAAAAAAGAACCGCAGCCGTTTGACTGCGGTTCTTTTGTATACAAGTCCTTGACCCTATGCAAGTTCTTGGCTCTATGCGTTTTGAGCCTTCTTGAATGGGTTATAGATAAAGAAGATAACAGCAAAGATAAAGAATGCAATGGACTCAATGAGGATTGGCATATAGGTGCTGTCTCCAAACATTATATCGTTTGCTGTTAGCCAGAAAGAGCTGCAGAAGCTTCCTACATACATAACAGCCATGATGACTGAAGTTCCACCAGGAACAGTGCTAGGCGGAGTTATAACACCGAGCCATTCAAACATTGCAGGCAAAATTGTGGAGAAGCCAAAGCCAAGCATCATGCAGCCGACTGTAGGCACGATATAGGTGGGGATGTCTAGGTAGACAAGCAGAGCACCAACGGCACATAGGAGATAGCCAAGTCCGATAGTAACGCGCCTAGTAGCCTTAAATACCCAACCAAAAATCAGGCCTGCAACACAACCAGCTACGGTATACATTGACAAAGCAGTCGATGCAATAGCTGCTGTTCCGATGGCGCGCTCAACAAAGATTACAGAGATGTTGAGCATTACTGGGTAACTGAAAACCTGGAAGACTGCAAGAATGATAGCGAGAATCCAAACCTTGCCCGACATCTTCTCTTTTACGGGAGCTGCTCCAACATCCTCTGGCTCTGCTGCAGGAATGGGCTCATGTAGGAAGAACGAAGTAATAAAGGGCAGAATAAAGAGAAGGTGTCCCCAGAAGGTTAACTGCCAGTTCATGTCGGCCAGTATGCCGCCTAGAGTCTGGAAAATAATGCCTCCAGCGTTCATAAAAAGGGTGCTCCAACCCAGATATCTGGAACGCTTATCACCCTCGTAGTTGCCCATGATTAGTGCAGTTGCAAGCGGTATGAGCAGACCCAGTCCAAAGCCAAAAACAGCTCTGCAGACTAGCATGAAAACATAGTCTCCAAATAGAGCTGGCGCACATCCACCTATCAGGCAGATCAGCGTGGAAACAATGGCGAGAGTTTTGTACTTAACTCTCTTGCCCATTAGGGGGCCAGCTGCCGAAGTTCCAAAAACCACAAATAGCGTGGGCAGCGTGCTTATCCATGTAACATTCAGGCCTTGATAGTGATTTCCGAGCACCTCCATGGCAGGTGTAACTACCGAAAATCCCATGCCTACAGCACCAAGGCACATGATTGCCACAAGTGACATTGCACCTCCGCTGCTGTTTTTCTGGCTTACCCGAGTGTCGTTCATAAGCAGTTCCTCCTTAAGTAAATGTGACGCGCAACAAAAACCAAGCCCTCGAGTCAGATCTCCAACGAATTGGGCTTTAATTACGAACCCCACACAGGGCCACAGGATGAGCTTCGCATAGAACGAGTCTCACACAGAACAGCCCCCACACAGGACGAGCTCCGCATAAGCTCCACACAAGACAAGTTCAACATAAGCTCCACATAAAAACTTCACATGACCCCTCTGGGTTCGCATGACTGGGCATTTTAAATACCGACTGAAAGAACATCCCTCGTGTTTGAAGTCGAAACTGAAATGTGATGAGACAAACTGAAGAGGTTTTTGAAGTTTTACCCGCTAAACCCTAAAAAATGAATTCAAAGCAAAAAATAGGATCAAAAATAACCATTTAAAATCCTAAATATCGAAGAAAATAAAAAAGTATAGGCTTTTAACTTTCTTAAATTACACACAGGCTTATTCTCATGCTTCAAATTTGCTTGAAAATTTCGCTATTAATTCCTGAAAACATTTCAGCAAGGGTGCGATTTGCACTAGAAGCAGCGCAAACGCTGTGCATTTTGTTTGCTTGGGTGATGATATTATCAGCACCGATAATGGCAATTGGGAGCTTTTGTAAGCCAGCACTTTTAGGCAGTTCTTTAGGGCAATTTTAGGCTTGCATTGTCTTGTTTTACGTTCATCAGTAAGGAGGTTGTAATGTACGAATTTAAACCGGTGAGTGAACGTATCCAAAAGATTCGCGATAAGTATCGCAACACGGAGCCGCAGATTAACATTAGCCGCTACCGACTCTTGACCGAGTTCTATCAGAACAATCAAATGTTCACTGGAATTCTCAAAAGAGCGTATGCCTACAAACATATCTGCGAAAACATGGATATCGAAATCCACGATCACGAGATAATCGTGGGCGGGCATGCTCCTACATACAGGGGCGCTGGAATGTTCCCCGAAAACTCTGCTGCATGGATTAAAGAAGAGTTCGGCGATGGAACCATTAGTACTCGTGACATCGACCCCTATATTGTTGATCCCGAGGATAGGCAGTACGTCTTAGATACCATTGAGTTTTGGGAGGCAAATTCCACTAGCGCCATGGTTGCTGCTTGCATGCCTAAGGGCTATCTAGAGCATGCTGGAAGTTTGGTCACCACTTTTTCGCCCCAAGACCCCTGTGTCTCGCCTGTTGGTCACTTTATTGTTGGTCATCAGAGAGTTTTGGATAGAGGTCTGCTTTCTATTAAAGAAGAGGCCGAGACTCGTATGCGCGAACTTGACAATCGCGGTATCGGCCCAGACATCGAGAAGTACGATTTTTATACATCGGTTTGTATTGTTATCGATGGTGCCGTCGCTCTTGCCAATCGCTATTCACAGCTTGCCCGCGACAAGGCTGCTGTTTGTGAGGATCCTGTACGCAAGGCTGAGCTTGAAAAGATTGCAGAGACCATGGCATGGGTGCCTGCACATCCAGCTCGTACCTTCTTTGAGGCTGCTCAGTGTGTCTTCTTCTATCAGATGGTTGTTACCCTCGACGCACAGCTTCATGGAACCAGCTTTGGACGTATCGATCAGTATTTGGGTCGTTACTATGAGAACGATCTCAAAGAAGGTCTAATCACTCCAGAAGAGGGCCAAGAGATCATCGACTTTTTGATCCTAAAGATTGCCGAGCAAAACAAGCCTTGGGGTTACCAGCCCACCCGTACAGGCCCAGGTTACACCTCTGGTCAGCTCGTAACCCTGGGTGGCGTTGATCGCCTTGGCAAGGATGCTACTAACGATGTTACCTACATGGTTCTCGAAGCATCTGGCAGGCTTGTTTTACATTCGCCCCCACTGGCACTGCGCATTCACGAGGGAACTCCAGATAAGTTATGGGAGGCCGCAATAGAGACAACCCGTCGCTGTGGTGGTGTGCCGACCTTTGAGTCTGATGCAGCCATCATTCCGGCCCTTCAGAGCAGGGGACTATCCCTTGAGGATGCTCGCAACTATGGCTTGGTCGGTTGCGTTGAGCCCGCAGGCTGTGGCATGGAGTGGCCACAGTGCGGAGGCACCGGAACTGAGTCTTACTTCTTGATCCCCAATGCATTGCTTGAGGCCATCAACGACGGAATCAATCCGATGCGCTTCCCCGGTGCTCCCGAGCCTACTCGTACCGGACTTCCTACAGGATATCTGTACGAGATGGAGTCGTTTGAAGAGGTCAAGCAGGCCTACAAGGCTCAGGTCGAATTCTTTGCCCAGTGGCATGTTGATAACGTGAGCAGCTTCCAGTATCTGATGCATTGGAATATGCCTGTGCCGATTGCCTCTGTTGGTATCGAGGGCTGTATAGAGAGTGGCCGCGACGTTATGAATCGCGGAGCCAAGTACACCAATATTGGCATTGCCGCAATTGGAATCGGAAACGTTGCCGATGGTTTGGCTGCCATCAAGTATCTGTGCTTTGACAAGAAAAAGTGCACTACTCGCGAGTTCTACGATGCGATGATGTCCAACTGGCAGGGCAGTGAGCGTGCCGAAGAGATCCATGCGATGATCCTTAACGAGGTTCCTCACTTTGGTAATGGCGACGAGTATGTTGATGAGCTAGGTGCCTGGGGTGCCAAGGTCTACGCAGATGCCTTTAATGGCAAGGAGGCCTTTAACGGAACCTTCCATGCTGGTCTGTATCCTGTAACTGCCCATGTTGCCTTTGGATCGATCAGCTTTGCTGGCCCCGATGGACGCTACACCGGCGATGCCTTCTCCGATGGTATTTCTGGCGTTCAGGGCCGCGATGTCAATGGCCCACTAGCAGTTTTGAGTTCTGTTTCTAAGATCGATTCTGCCGACTTCTCCAACGGCATGCTTCTTAACATGAAGTTCCATCCCAGTGCAGTAAACACTGAAGAGTCCAGGAAAAAGCTGGCCGACGTTATGCGCACCTACCTCATCGATATGAAGGGTATGGAGATGCAGCTTAACGTGGTCTCCACTGAGACAATGAAGAAAGCTCGCGAAAATCCCGAGGAGTATAAGGATCTCGTGGTTCGCATTGCAGGTTTCTCGGCCTACTTTGTTGAGATCTCCGAAGAGGCTAAGGACGATCTGATTGCCAGAACAGAGATGGAATCCATCTAAACTGTTTGGGTCGTAGATGGTGAGCCGCAAATGGTGGGCCGCAAATGGTGGACGCAGATGAAACTATCTGATCTTATCTGAACCACCGAACTTCTGAACCACCGGACTCGAGATATCAGATTCGTTAGAAATATCGGGTTTCGTTCTTAAAGGACGGAGCCCGATATTAGTTTTGATTAGTTTTGGTTAGTTTTGAGCAAGCCGATATTAGCGATATTGGTGTTGAAATTCCAAAAAACCTCTCCCCTCTCGCTAGTCACAGGCAGGGATGTGCTTTTGGAGATTTGTTATCTTGCACCCGCACAGAGCTTTGCCTAGAATGTCGAAACTGTGATTGGGGCTAAAAGCAAGTTAGAGTTGATGCCTTCGAGCTTGGCACCCTTGGTGCCTTTGGTATCTTCGGAGCTGATGCCCCGGTTTTTAGAGCAAACAAGCGGCGGTAGTTCAATTGGTAGAGCCTCAGCCTTCCAAGCTGATTGTTGCGGGTTCGAGTCCCGTCCGCCGCTCCACAGAGTTTCCCGTTGCGGGTTTGAGTCCCGTCCACTATCCATGCGGTCTGATGCCCACGCCGTCCACTACCCTTGCGCTCCCCACAGACAGCAAAAGCTGCCTCATTTACTCTCTTGCTTCTCGCGGATATATCTACTTGGCGCATGACCGCTCTTTAGCAAATAGAGCCAAAGTGTCATGCTAATGAGTCCACATGCTATCGAAATCACTCCAAGACCAAAGCTGTACGTAAGCCAAGGCAATGTGGCAAATACGGTTCCTAGCGAAGAGATAACACTAAAGAAAAAATTGCCCGCCGAAGATGCCGCACCGCGCATCTCTTCACGGTTTTCGAGCAAAACAATAAAGCCCTGGGATCTAAACATCCCCTCTGCAATAAAGACAGGCACAAAGCTAAGCGTGATAGCCATAGCCGATATGCTGCCAAACAAAGAGGCTAAAATTCCACTTGCAATGGTTGCCATAATGCAAAACCAAGTGATATGCCTTTGAAGTACTCGTTTACTAAATCCCAGATAAAGCAAGGGTGCGATCACAGAAAGTGCAGCCATAGCTCCATAGATAATCGAATACTCCATGTAACTTAGACCAAAGTCTTCAATGTAAATATATGAGCAAACAGCCATGAATCCAAAGATCGGCAAAGCGCACATGGACACAGCTATGAGCATTGCCATGAAACCTGGTTCTTTAGAGACCCTTGCCATGTTGCTTATCGAACGTCCAATACTTACATTCGTGCGCTTAGACCTAGGCAGAGTCTCGGTAACTAAAGCCAGTGCCACCAAACACCCCACTCCCAAGATTGCAATCAGACCAAAAATAGCCTCCCAGTTGATTGCAGAAAGAAGCATCGAGCCAATAAATGGCGCTACCACAGGACCAATAATTGGCAGGGATTGCAAGAACGTCATTGCACGATCAAAGGATCGATTCTCGTAGCTATCTGTAATAAGTGCAGTTATGGCCGAAGTTGCAATACCAGATCCAAAACCCTGAAGTATTCTTGCGCAAATAAGAGTCCAGATTCCGGTAGCGAGCATGCAAAATCCCGAAAAGGCTGTAAACAGGGCCATTCCTGTAAGAAAAACCGGCTTGCGCCCGAGCTTATCGCTAAGAGAGCCTCCAAGAATCTGACCTATCGCCAGAAAAATCGAGTAGAGAAAAAGAGTGAGATTGGTAGTTGACTCTTCGACCCCAAAAGTTGCGGTTAGAGTTGGCAGTGCAGGCAAATACATATCGTAGGCAAAATAAAACACCGTGGTAGTAACACACGCCACTGCCAACAAGCCTACCGGACCATATACACGCTGATGAATTGCAAGTGCGAACCTAGGTTTGGCCCCAACTCGCCCCTTATCCATCTAAATCCCCCCATTCGATAACACAAACGCCCGGCATCTCGACAAGAGAATACTGGGCGCAAACATTATTAAAGGAGCAGTATTTAGCTCAAAAACTAAGCTGTAACTGCCCTGGCAAGCGATCTAAGCAGTAACTGTCCGACAAGCGTTCCAAGCAGTAACTGCACCGGCAAACGATGTCTCACTATATCAATTTGCTAAATTAATAAGTGAGCGTGACAATGAAGCTCAGGCAGGATTCGGCGAATTGCATGCCAAGG
>CAZOMM010000033.1:0-21981 GCA_964581165.1 uncultured Coriobacteriaceae bacterium | reverse complement strand
TCTCCCGAATGGTGGAAACTGGTAAGTTGGAACGACCGATACGTGGGCTTTATCGTAAACCGCGAAAAAGCACTTTTTTGAATGAGGCGATACCAGCTAGTCCAGATGAGATAGCAGAGGCTCTCGCTCGAAAGTTTGAGTGGCATATTGCTCCGTATGGGGACACGGCCCTTAATCGACTTGGTGTTGATTCTCAGGTGCCCTCAATCGTGCGCTATGTGAGTGATGGACCGTATCGGACTTATCAATACGGTCCTTATACGATTGAGTTTCGGCATACAGCTAATCGCGACCTATCGAAGCTAAATCCTATTTCTGCTACCGTAGTTCAGGCGATAAAGGCGCTTGGCAAAGACGGTGTTACAAAAGACAAGCTCGATATCATTTCTTCTCGGCTTGACGATTCACAGATGGAGAAGCTTATCTCAGAGACTCGTAATGCCACGGCATGGGTGCGAGATGCGATAAGAGATATGCAGAAAAGGAGGCTACAGCATGTATGAGTTCGCGGCATTAGCCCAAGCAGATCGCGCTGATGCGCTAGTCGTAGCCGCGCGGAAGAAAGGCATGCACCCTGCCATCGTCGAGAAGGACTTCTGGGTTTGCTGGACGCTCGATTACCTATTCAGAGAGTCTGTGTATAGAGACTCGTTTGCATTCAAAGGTGGAACAAGCCTATCAAAGGGCTTTAATCTCATTGAGCGTTTCTCGGAAGACATTGATCTGATCTTTGACTGGAGGCTTTTAGGATATGAAACCATCTCCGAAACAATAATCCACGTGGTAATGCCCAAAACACCAAGCAGTAAACGAAACTGTTTCACGTAAGTACTCAAGAAACTCGGTGAGTCTATCTCGCTCATAGCCGAAGCTGAGACGAGCCTGCACCAAAGAAGGTGCGCAATGGGTAACAATATAATCGATCTTGTTACCATGCTCGGCAAGTGCGGTTTCCGCTTGTGTAAACTCATCTTCGGATGGCATCTCCTGAGGCCACCAAGATATTCCCTCTTTCCTCCAAGCGCGATCGTGTGATGCTGCCCCGCCGAACGCAAACAATGTCTTGTTGTCTATCTCAAATACATTTCCGCGCATAAGGTGGAAAACTTTTCTAGAAATACGATGCGCATTGCCACCATGCCATCGTTCGACTGGATAACTGTTCAACTCCTCATTGCGCCAAACCAATTATTGATGCCTTCTTTCGTTCGCCGCGTCCAGTCTTTAGGATCTGATGTTCACAGTTTGATATGCTCACCGATGTCATTCTGGAAATCTAGAACAAGTAAACGGTTATCCGCCGGATGCGTGATGTAGTGCTGGCGTATCACAAACACCATCTTTGTTAGTCCCACATCCTCTCAAATACCAAGTTGCAAACCGTTCGATCTCCACCGCCAAAGCCTGTCGAGTTAGCTGTCGACTGCGCGAATGTGTGAAGCCGGTATCCCTCCGAATACTGCTGGTTACAGAGGTCTTCTATCTCGCGAAAGTTCTTTGACCCCTTACCAACGAACTTCTCGCGGAGTACCACCTGCATAACGCGGTACTGACCTACTCCTTGATTTATCTGTCCATCCATGTCATTGAATGCATCCATGATTCCCATAGCTAACTATCCTTTCTTCTTGCTACTAATCCGACAAGAAAAAGTATAATTCGGATTTTTCTTTGGGCTGTATTCGGTGAGATCTGTTTTAGTTTTGGGTGAAAGAAAGCAGGTAGATGTTTGCGCTATGGGGCAAATATGCCCAGAAGAACCCTACTCTACAGAAATCAGCTTGGAAGAATGCTGTGAAAAGAGCTGGATGAGAAACGTTCCGCTTTACGCGATAACAAATGTCGGACTCTGGGATTAGGATGATTGATTAGGGGTGGCTTATCGAAGCTCTTGTGTTACTCCGGCTTATCGCCCTCACACGAGATTTGGACGAGAGCCAAGCAGGCAAGACCGATGCCAAGCAAACAAAGCGCGTTGTTCGGATCAACCTCATCCATGATGGTAAGAGCCGCCACGCCAACACCCATAGCAAGCGCAACGGTTTATCTCAAATCCAACACCTTGTCATATTCAGAAATGGCAGTATATGTTTGTTAACAAAACCGCTATCTACCGAACGGTATGTACGGTACATGCTGAAGCTATCGGGCAATAACCTTTTGCGACAAAGCAAGTTGATTCGCACGAACCAGCTCCTTTCCAAGCCACCCGACACGATTCCCAAGCGTGAACCGGGGAGTAGTAGCAGGTAAAACAGTCTAAACAGCGACCGAGAGGGTCAAGGCCCAAGGGCCGTCTCTTAACATCATGGAATCGGAGCTTTTATGTTTAGGCACCTTAATTCGGGTGATTTTCGTAATATAATTTATTGTTAATAAATGATAATAAGTTTAGAAAGGATCATCGTGGAACGCATAATTGTCTTGGACAGGGTCACTGAGCGTCACCCAGACGTGTCCAAGGAGGATGCGATTACCGCGTGGAGTCACTGCATTGCAAGCACACCAGCCTTTGATGTCGATCCAGACCGCTATATAGCAATTGGGATAGACGGAAAAGGGAGGCAGATTGAGCTGATAGCAGTGAGGAAGCCTGGCGGGCTGTGGCTCATCATCCATGCACAGTATCCGCCGCAGCATGACATCAAGAAAAGACTTGGGTTTGAGAGAAGGAAGTCATGAACGATAAGGAACTATGCGAGATGTTTGGAATCTCGATTGAGGATGTCGAGAGTGAGGTCGAGAAAGTAGAGTCCGGAGATTATTCAAGCTGGGACTTCTCTCGCGTGATGATGGGGAGTCCGATGGAAAATGAGAAGCTCGAAGTGATTTCTACGCCTGTTGGCGAGTCTAGAATCAAGGCAATAAAGCGGATTACTGAGGAGAAGGGAATCACGAGGTCTGAGTTTGTGCGTCGTGCAATCGATCACGAACTTCTGGCTATGCTGTAGTGGTTAATACCCCCGTTTTGGAGTAGTGTCATTCTGGTTGACATCAAGCCCTCTCCGTGAAACGCTGTATCAGCGTAGTGTGGAATGGGGGCAAAAACAGTCCAAAAATCACTAGAGGTATGTAGATGCCGTTTACTATAGTCAGAGACGATCTCAAAAATTACGAAACCGATGCCGTTGCAGTTTCGGCAAACGCAAATCTAATTATTGATGGGGGAACGGACTAGCCGTCGCTTCCAAGATCGGATTAGAGATGGACAAGAAAGACCGTGCGGACAAGGTGATATTCGTCATCACCACCGACGGTATGGAGAATGCGAGCCGAATCTACGACTACGCAAAGGTAAAGAGCATGATCGAGAAGAGAAAAGACAAGGGTTGGGAGTTCCTGTTCCTCGGAGCGAACATCGATGCCGTCAAAGAGGCTGGCCGCATCGGTATAGCAGCAGATCGTGCCGAGACCTTCATCAACGACCCGATGGGCAACTGTGCAATGTACGATGCCGTGACTGCAGCAACGATATCGATGCGTGAAACCCCGGATGGTGAGATCGGCTCAGGTTGGAAGGATGCGATCCTCAAAGACCGCAAAAAGCGTGGATAATGGGTCTTCAAACTGTCAGTGATCATTGTTGTTTTTGATCCCCCACAGGTTCCGCATAATGAATATGAAGTAGATCTCGCAGGGCGTGAAGACCGCTGAACATGCGGCAAGGCATACAGCAAAAGCTCTGCGAGGCATCGATTCCGCTTTTCTTGACCTGAGAACACAAAAAGGACGCCTCACACTATATGCAAGACGCCCTCTTTTGGCTAAAAGATCAAAGCAAAGTTACTAGACGTAAAGTGCTCCCTCGTTAGTAATGATCTCGCAAGTAGCAATGATGCAATAACCCCACTGAGCGTTGGTCGAAACATCCATCTGCGAGGTGTCGATGCTTCCGTTGTTCTGGAAGTCGATCAGCCTATCGTCATCAACCTTCTTGGTGTAGGAGTAGTTGTAGAACACCTTGCTTGCTCCACTGACACCAGTGCCAAAGCTAATGAAACGATATGTGAAATTGAGGCACTGAACAGTCGCATCACCAGTAAGCTTGGTGATCTTCATATCATTGAGCCACTCCATACGGTTACGATCCCAGACACCCTGGCATCCTAGCTCACTGTCGACCTTAACAGCGATGCCGGCACCAAACTTCTTGTAGGAAATCTTGCCATTACCCTGCAGAGCACCGTCATCAGAAACCGAAACTTCGTCAGATCCAATAGCTGTAAGCGCATTAATTACAAGACCGATCTCATCGTCGGTAAGGATATCTCCAGCCTTGTGGGTATCCATAAACTCCATCATGTCCGCGAAAGCCTGCTCTTCAGAAATTACTGGCTCTCCTGCATCGGAGATACTTGCAATAGCACTAAAATCCTTAGCCATTCTCTTCCTCCAGTCTTGTCACCAACGCATTCGCCCAAGAACGCGTTGCCTGTCCGAACCTTGTGAGAGTGTAAACCTAGAACAGGCTTAAACCAGAACAAAAAACTTCAAAGTGAAGATTTTTGTACATTTTTACTAATTATGTACGATTAATTATCGTACAGTAGCCCGTCGCACTAATCTACTCAGCAATTAGAGCCTTTAAGAGCTTGCCAATCCTTGCAGGCACATCGCTAGAAAGTTTTGCGATATCCTCGGCCGAAATCTTATCTGCCAAAATTCCTGCAGCCATATTGGTAACAAGCGAAACCCCCAGTACCTCCATACCACTTGATGCAGCTGCAATGGTTTCCATCACAGTAGACATGCCAACAAGATCGGCTCCCATTGTTCTAAACGCTTTGATCTCCGCCGGAGTTTCAAACGAAGGACCCATTACTCCAATATAAACGCCCTCAGCAAGCTCAATTCCCTCAGCAGCTGCTGCAGCAGAAATTTTAGCGCGCAAGTCTGGTGAGTAGGCGTAGGTCATATCAGGACAGGGCACCCCAAGACGTGGATCTATCGAGAGCTTTAGGGGATTTTGCCCAGTAAAGTTGATGTGATCTTTTATCAGCACAAGGTCTTCAACCTCATACGAAGTGTTGATAGCACCAGCTGCATTGGTTAAAACCAAGGTCGAAGCACCAAGCTGCGACATCACAAAAATCGGAAAAGCAACTTCATAGGCGCTATATCCTTCATACATATGAATACGGCCCTGCATACATATGGCGTTTTTGCCAAAGAGCTTGCCCACTATAAACTTGCCTGGATGATCGGGATTGGTGCTTGGCATCATTCCAGGAACCTCGCTATAAGGTATCTCGGCTGCAAGCTCCATGTTAGAAACCGCACCGGCAAGGCCGGTTCCCAAAACCACAGCAATTTCAGGTTCGATTCCTGCCCTGTCTCTGATAGTTTGTGCTGCCTGTGCAACCTTGTCGTACTCGATCATCCAAACCTCCTGCAAACTACTCAATTCAGCCACTCTGAGACGGCTACTCTAGGACGACCAGCCTAGTGGGGCCACTCTAAGGCGACTACTCTAGCGTGTAATCATCCGGCTCGCCAAAGTCTAAATCACCCAGAGATTCAATCGAAACAAGCAACGGGCCATCAGAGCTTTTGCCCATGTTCTTGAGAGTAAAGTTGCCTTGGCTATCCAAATCGACAAGCACCTGACAACCCTCACTTACCTCACCAGCAACTATGGAATTGGCAACAAGATCAACCACATTGCTTTGGATAAGCCTTTTAAGCGGCCTGGCTCCAAATACCGGGTCCAATCCATCTATAGAGAGTTGATCCATTGCCGACGGAGAGATATCCAAAGAGATATTTTGCTTTGCAAGGCGAGCGCGTACATCCTTAAGTTGGATCTCAACAATCTGATCGAGAATAGACATATCAAGCGAATGGAAGGTGATGATGTCATCTATTCTGTTAATAAACTCAGGCTTAAAGGTTAGCTTAAGTGCGTTTTCGATTGCCTGCTCTTTGTCGTCCTCGCTAACATCGCCCTGCTCCACAAACTCCCTAATGGCAACTGAAGCTGCATTGCTAGTCATGATGATGATTGTGTTGCGAAAACTCACAAGCCTACCCTGACCATCGGTAAGCCTACCGTCGTCAAATACCTGCAGCATCACATTAAAGACATCGGGGTGAGCTTTCTCGATCTCGTCTAACAAAACCACCGAGTATGGATGTCTTCTAACTGCCTCTGTTAGCTGGCCACCTTCGTCGTATCCGACATATCCTGGAGGTGCACCGATTAGGCGCTGCACGCTGAACTTTTCCATGTACTCAGACATGTCAATACGAATAAGCGCTTTTTCGCTATCAAAGAGTCGCTCTGCCAAGGCCTTGGCTAGCTCGGTCTTTCCAACACCAGTAGGACCTAGGAACAAGAAGGTTCCAATGGGTTTATTGGGATCGGCAAGGCCTGTTCGGCTACGCCTGATTGCACCCGCTACGGCATTTACAGCATCGTCTTGACCCACAACTCTCTTGTGCAGATCGTTCTCAAGATTTCTGAGCTTCTCTAGCTCGCCTTCCATCATTCGGCGCACCGGGATGCCAGTCCAATCGGCAACTACCTCGGCAATCTCGTCTTCGGTAACCTCTTCTTTGAGAATTGAACCCTTGGCCTGCTTTTCTTCTAGAACAGCAGTGGCCTGCTCCAGCTCGGTTTGCAGTTGTGGAATCTTTCCATAACGCAGCTCCGATGCCGTATTAAGATCGCCCTCTCTAATTGCTCTTTCGTATTCGCTGTTGCTTTCATCAAGCTCGGTCTTAATCTGCTGAACGTGGTCAATAACGTCTTTTTCGTTGGACCATTCGGCCTTCATGGTGTCTAGCTTTTGCTGGATCTGAGCCATGTTATGACGCAGGGTCACTAAGCGTTTGGCAGATGCCTCGTCAGTTTCCTTTT
The DNA here is from genome assembly GCA_964581165.1 of uncultured Coriobacteriaceae bacterium. Classification (GTDB taxonomy): domain Bacteria; phylum Actinomycetota; class Coriobacteriia; order Coriobacteriales; family CADBOM01; genus CAZPAN01. The sequence continues at coordinate 15,122 of CAZOMM010000033.1, read as the reverse complement.
GAAGAGCCTGCTCCTCAATCTGCATCTGAGTAAGCTGCCTGTCCACCTCATCAATCTCAGAAGGCATGGAATCCAGTTCAATTCTCAAGCGACTAGCCGCCTCGTCCATCAAATCGATCGCCTTATCAGGCAAAAATCTGTCTGCAATATAGCGGTGCGAAAGCTCAGCAGCCGACACTATTGATGCATCTGTGATGCGCACGCCATGGTGAATCTCATACTTTTCTTTGAGGCCTCGAAGAATCGCAATTGTGTCCTCAACCGTAGGCTCATCAACCATCACGGGTTGGAATCGCCTTGCTAAGGCCGAATCCTTCTCGATGTACTTGCGGTACTCATCCAGAGTGGTTGCACCAATGGTATGCAATGTTCCTCTGGCTAGCGCCGGCTTGAGCATATTGCGAGCATCCATTGTGCTCTCACCTGTGGCACCAGCTCCTACTATGTTATGCAGCTCGTCTATAAACAGGATGATTCTGCCATCAGACTCTTCTACCTCGCGCAAAACTGCCGTAAGCCTATCTTCAAACTCACCACGATACTTAGCACCGGCAAGCATCGCAGGTAAATCGAGGGAGATAATCTCACGATCTCTAAGCGAAGATGGCACGTCGCCAGAAGCAATTCTTTGAGCAAGGCCCTCGACAATTGCAGTTTTGCCAGTACCAGCCTCGCCAATCAAAACCGGATTGTTCTTTGTTCGCCTACTGAGCACCTGCATGGTACGCCTGATCTCTTCGGATCGCCCAATAACAGGATCAAGCTTTCCTGCCCTAGCCTGCTCTGTGAGGTTATGGCCGTAAAGCGAAAGAGTCTCGAGTTGGGCCTTGCTTGTGGCATCTGTTACACGAGTTGATCCCCGCAGCTCTTCGTAAACCTCTCTAACTCTCTTTGAGGTAACTCCATTCATATTGAGCACTTTGCCTGCTGGCCCACTGTCGTCGCACAAAGCAATTAGCAGATGCTCAGTTGTAGCAAAGGAATCTCCCATGTCTGTGGCCGTCTTTACAGAGTTATCGATTACCATGCTAAGACTATTACTTGGAATAGTGGGAACTGGCGAATTGCCAGACGATTTAGGCTGTCTTTCGATCTCCTCGCTAATCGCAGCTTCTATTGAGTTAGGACTAGCTCCCACTCTCTCGATAATTGCATCTATATTGTTTTCTTTTGCATCTAGGATAGCCTTGAGCAGATGCATTGGCTCCATCGTCGCCGACTGGTTGTCCGCAGCGATAGAGTATGCAGACTGGAAAGCCTCCTGGGCGGTGACCGCCAGTTTGTCTATCCTCATCGCGGTATCTCCAATCTTTATGCATGGGTATAAACCCAGCCGCATGACGTGAATCTAGCTGTGTTAGGTAAAACGGCACAAATTCAGCTGTGTGACGCAAAATGGCGTATGCCCAGCTGTGCGACGTATATCCAGCCAAGATTTAGTACTGGGGGCACACCCCCACCTTTTAAAAATCCCAAGGGAAAACCTTGGGTTCATCGTCTACCTTAACTATTGCCTTAATGGTCTCTTTCATGCGCAAATCATGAAGCTCCTTTGCCATGCGCTTGTTCTCATGCTCAAGCTCCTCAATGCGCTTTTCTCGTTGTTCCAGACGCTTCTCCAAATCGAGAATCCTAATTACACCGGCAAGATTTATTCCCTCGTCGGTTAGGTCTCCAATTAGCTCAAGTCTTTGAATATCAGCTCTGGAATACATTCTTGTATTGCCCGCAGTTCGCTTTGGAACCACAAGACCTTTGCTCTCATAAGCTCGCAGTGTTTGTGGATGAACACCAGCAAGCTCTGCTGCAACACTAATCATGAACAGCGGCCTGTTGTCATCTTCCTTAGCCATCTCAATTGCTACCTTCCAAGCATCTTGTCGATTTGGGGCCTGGGGGAGATACCGGCCTTCTCATCAGCCTTAGCCAGAGCCTCCAAGGCTTCCTTTTGTTCGGATGTCAAATTCTTAGGAACAATCACGCTTACAGTGATCTTAAAATCACCCTTGCCGCTACCCTTGAGCTTGTTAGCTCCTTTTCCACTCAGTACAAAGGTCTTTGAACCCTGAGTACCAGCTGGAATATTTAGCTTGACCTTGGAACCTGAAGGAGTAGGTATTGTGAGCTTGCTTCCCAAGGCTGCTTCTGTAAACGTAATTGGCAAGGTCATTAGCACATCTGCGCCTTTGCGAGAAAACACAGGGTGCGGCGCGATCTTGGTTACAACTAGAAGGTCTCCCCTCTCGGCCCCTTCTTCACCGTAGCCACCCTTGTGCTTAAATCTAAGCTTGCCACCATCGACTGCCCCGGCAGGAACCTTAACTAAAATCTCTTCAGTCTCTCCTGTGTCAGGATTTTTTAGCTTAACTTTTTTCTTGCATCCAGAGAAAGCCTCTTCAAATGAAATCTCTAGTGTGGTCTGCAGATCTTTGCCCTTAATGGGAGTCTGCTGCCAAGTAGAAGCTCCAGCTCCTCCGGTCGCATTTGACCAATTGTTTTGCCAGGAGCCGCCGCCAAATCCAGCAAAGTTTTTGAGGATGTCTTCCCAGTCTTTGGGAATTCCTCCCGATCCATCGCCTGTATACGTCCATGTTGTATATGGATTACCAGCATATCCGGTATATCCAGCGCCTGAACCCGCTGCAGACGAGTATTGACCTATTGTGTCGTACTGCTCGCGCTTTTGGGGATCGGACAGGATCTCATATGCCAAGTTAATTTCCTTGAACTTCTCCTCATCCCCACCCGCATCGGGATGGTATTGTCTCGCGAGCTTTCGGTAGGCCTTCTTGATCTCATCGGCAGTGGCATCACGCTTAACTCCCAGTATGTCGTAATAGGATTTCTGCTTCGTTGCCATCTTTGATTACCTCGATCTAAAACCGAATGCCCGTATATGCGTCTCGTGTATCTCGGTTTTCTATTACCGTCTTCCTTTGCACATGGAATGAATGCCTCCATGTGGGATGGTCGCTCATATGGGGTGGACGGGTGAACGCCCACATGAGGTGAATGGGTGGACGCTCACACAAAGTGGACACTCACACAAAGTGGATGCCTACATGGGGTGGATGCCCATATAGGGTGGATCCTCACACAAGATCCACCCCTTTCGCTCATATGTCCTACTCCTCTTTGGAGCTTGGCCGCACCGGCCCTCCCTTGGTCACTGTCACCATGGCTGGCCTTAAAATCTTGCCTCCCATGATGTAGCCCTTCTGATAGATCTCGTTAATCGATTCATCGGGCTGATCAGTGTCTTCAACAGTACCCACAGCTTGATGTAACTGGATATCAAAAGCATCCCCTAGGCTGGGATCAACTGCTTCTAAGCCTTCTCGAGCCAAAATATCGAACATCTTGCTTCGAACAGCCTTTACGCCTGCAAGCATCGGATCGTCATCGCCACCGGGAGCGTTATCAATCGCGCGCTCCAAGTCGTCTAGAACCTGAAGTAAATTGCAGACGAGTTTCTCTGTTGCCCGCTGCCTTTCTGTCTGGCGCTCCTGAGCAGTTCTTTTGCGGTAGTTATCCCACTCAGCCTGAAGCCTCAGATACTTATCCTTTGATTCTTCAAGCTCCTTTTTTACCTTCTCTAACTCAGAGTCTTCTTTAATGTCAGACTCATCATCTACCTGTTCTTCGTTGGCGTCGACTTCGCTTGCCTTGGCTGTATCTGTCTTTGCCCCATCAGGCTCCCCGTCATTATTTAGGGGAGCTTCATCGGCTGATTCTACTGCCGACTTAGTCTCGTCGACATCCTTGTCCACATCGCGATCTGGAGCAGCCATTATTGCTCATCCTTATCATCATCTACGACCTCATAGTCTGCTTCGACTGTGTCGTCATCTGTTTGAGCAGTAGCTTGCTGGCCAGCATTTTGTGGACCAGCCTGCTGGGCCTGGGCCTGGCTTTGATAGGCAAGCTCGGCCAGCTTGTAACTCTCGGTTTGCAGAGCCTCGGTCTTTGCTTTGATGGTGTCAGAATCTCCGCTCTCTAAAGCCGACCTTAGATCTGCAAGTGCTGCCTCAACTGTACTCTTGGTATCTGCAGGAACTTTGTCACCCAATTCGTTGATGGTCTTTTCGGTTGAGTAAACCAAAGTATCGGCAGTATTGCGAATCTCAGCCTCTTCCTTACGCTTTGCGTCCTCAGATGCATGGACCTCGGCATCTTTGACCATCTTTTCGATCTCATCGTCAGACAGAGCAGTGGAGCCAGAGATTGTGATCTGCTGCTGCTTGCCTGTTCCTAGATCCTTGGCCGACACGTTCACAATGCCGTTAGCATCAATGTCAAAGGTAACCTCGATCTGTGGAACTCCCCTTGGTGCCGAAGGAATACCAACCAGCTGGAACTTACCCAGAGTCTTATTGCCTGCTGCCATCTCACGCTCGCCCTGCAAAACATGTATCTCAACCGAGGTCTGTCCATCTGCTGCGGTGGAGAAGATTTCGCTCTTAGAAGTTGGGATCGTGGTATTGCGCTCGATCATCTTGGTCATCACGCCACCCATGGTCTCAACACCCAGCGAAAGCGGAGTAACATCCAAAAGCAGGATTCCTTCAACATCACCTGCAAGCACGCCGCCTTGAACAGCCGCACCAAGTGCTACGCACTCATCGGGGTTAACAGACATATTGGGATCTTTACCAGTGATCTGCTTTACAAGCTGCTGCACAGCAGGCATACGAGTGGAGCCACCCACCAGCAAGACCTCAGCAATGTCGCCCATCGACAAGCCAGCATCTTTCATAGCGGCTTCAACAGGCTGCTTGCAGCGGTTGAGCAGATCCTCGGTAATTTTCTCAAACTCCGCACGTGTAAGCGTGTAATCCAGATGCTTAGGACCAGAAGCGTCTGCGGTAATAAAGGGAAGGTTGATATTGGATTGCTGAGTTGCAGAAAGCTCAATTTTGGCCTTCTCAGCTGCATCGCGCAAACGCTGCAAAGCCATCTTGTCGACACGCAGATCAATTCCATTGTCAGCCTGGAACTTATCAGCTAGCCAGTTCATTATTCGCTGATCCCAGTCGTCGCCACCAAGGTGATTGTCACCTGCAGTAGACAAAACCTCAAAGACACCCTCGCTTATCTCTAAGATCGAAACATCAAAGGTTCCACCACCAAGGTCAAACACCAAGATCTTTTCGTCACGAGTGGTCTTGTCCAAACCATAGGCTAATGCTGCAGCTGTTGGCTCATTGATGATTCTTAGAACATCTAGCCCAGCAATCTTGCCAGCGTCTTTGGTAGCTTGGCGCTGCGAGTCGTTAAAGTAAGCAGGAACAGTAATAACTGCCTGAGTGATAGTTCCACCAGAATGCTTCTCGGCATCGGCCTTAAGCTTTTGCAGAGTCATTGCTGAGATCTCTTCGGGAGTGTACTCCTTGCCATCTATAAGAACATCGCAGCGTCCGTCTTTTCCGTTTACTACGTTGTAAGAAATCGTATCGCGCTCAGATGCAGTCTCATTAAAGTTACGACCGATAAAACGCTTGATAGAGCTAACTGTGCTTTCGGGATTTGTAACAGCCTGATTCTTGGCAGCGCGCCCAACAACGCGCTCTCCACCCTGCCTAAACGCAACAACAGAAGGCGTTGTTCTATCGCCTTCTGCGTTAATGATGATGGTGGGCTCACCGCCCTCCATAACTGCCATAGCCGAATTGGTGGTACCAAGATCGATTCCAAGGATTTTGCTCATTTTTACTCCTCTCGTCTCTAGACGCTGATTGTCTTGTCTAGTTCAAAGATTTTGATTGTGATTGTTTGGTATTTCAAATTATCTCAGTGCCCAACTATAAGATTTTATATTAGAGATGTAAACATTTTTTCACAGTTTATTTGTGAAAAGTTTTCTCTAAAGTTTTAGCTAAGCATTTTTGGAATGTTTAAACACAGGATTTATTAGTACGGCGAAGGGATGTCAATCAAAACATTCGCCAAAACATTTACCTTCGCAAAAGCAAGAAAGATATTTGCGTTGGTTTTTGAGTACAGCAAAGAGATGTCAAAGAGAGCTCAAACAAAACGCCCCCGACAAAAAGCCGAGGGCGCTAACTTTTCTATAAGTCAAAAACAAGCCGAGCAAACAAGTCGGGCAAACAAAGTTGGTCGGTCCGGTCGATACCATTCCTGAACGATCCAGTCGGAGCATGCCTGAGCGATCCAGCCGGAACCAGGCTAACCGGTCCAGTCTGAGCCAAGCATCACCAAAATATCGCTATCAAAACTATATCTGCCCGACGACTGCACAACTGTACCCGTGCCCAGAATATACATAACGTCAGAAGCTATGCTGGAATATTCATCGTCGTCGTAAATAATCAACGTTTGCTCATAAACAAACTGATTTGCATTTCCGGTCTCGTAAATCGAGTAGCCAGCATCTTCCAAAACCGAGGCCGCATTGCTAGCCGAGCCTTCAATGCCACCACCATTTCTAACTGTAACGCTGTAATTTGAGCGAGTGATGCTGGAACTTTGGCTAGTCGTAGTTGTTTCAGTTGAGTTGCTGTATTCTTCGGAAACAATGCCTGCTATCTCCCAAGACTGTTCATCGGGTATTCCACCAGAATCGATGATTTCCATCATCTCGGCCCACTCGTCATCATAAGCAACTACGTACGAGACACCATCGACCGTACTTGTAGTAGAAGGCACTGTGTAGGAATAGATGCTACTGGTATCCATTCCCTTTAGTGACATTGCTATCGAAAGTATTTCATCTGCAGTCATATCGGTGCTAACTGCGGAAGAAATCGAATTGATAGAAGCGGTGAGTGTGGCAACATCGCTAGACAAAATCTCGCTTGCAAGGGCTTGTAAGAAAATTCTTTGATTGGCCTGTCGCTGATAATCTCCAATGGCTGTGTCGCGAGATCTACAGAAAATTAGGGCATGCTCACCATCTAGAACTTGCAAGCCTTGGGCAACATATCCGCCGGCATCTTCATCGTCAATCTCAATGGGAACATCAACTTCCACGCCGCCTAGAGCATCCACCAAATCAACAAAACCACTAAAATCAATCTCTGCATAATGAGAAATTTGAACTCCAGCGAACTCTTCAACTGCCTCAACCGCACCTGCTGGGCCGTAATAGGCATGAGCCGCATTTATCTTGGCTGTACCCACCCCATCAAGTTCAATCATTGTGTCACGTGGTATCGAAATAAGCACAACCTGCTGAGCACTGGTATCAACCCTAGCAAGGATGATGGTATCTGTTCTGTCAGCCTCTTCATCGTTACGCCCGTCGGTACCCATCAACAATATGTAGAAAGGGTCACCCTCTTCGGCATCAGTAGCAAGAGCACTTTTTAGCTCGTCAAAATTCTCAATCCCCGAACGAAACTGACCGTTAAGCCACGATACATAACCAAAAGCTGCTGCACATCCGCCTGCAAGCAAGGCTACCATCACAATCACAGCAGAAATCAGAATCCTACGGCGTCTAGCTCTTTTGCGATATAGGGACGGATAACTTTTAGAAGAGACCTTTCTGCTGTACTTGTTTAGCTCATCCTTGCTAACCGCAGTGGCGGATGCACGGTCTGTGCCTCTACTGTACTTGCCTAAGAGATCTCCACTATCCACGGCCGTGGATGTGTAAGTTGATTTACTAAAAGAATACTTCTTGTCAGTGCTTTCGTTTGAGGATCGTGATCTAGAGCTATAAGAGTGTTTCCCATATTTGTTGACGCTTCTAGAGTATTTGGAACTCATCATCACCTCACGTGTCGTTTCGCAGCCCGCTCACATCCTAACAATCCCCACCATTTCTAAATTGTGCCTCTCTAAGACACTGGGGGCCGCGACCGTTACATGTTCGATTTCAGAGATACTGGCCACTTGGGGCCAAACATATCCTCTTAGATTAACCGATAAATCTAAGCCTAATGCTAGATACACTATAAATGCACAAATAAACGAAGCAAAAGACCGCCCACAGCTTCGATACAACCACAACCAAGATCGAATTAGCCAGCAACCACTATCAACCACCATCAAACATCATAGGCAGCCACCAAGCTCTTAGATCGATTGCGTCAAGAACTCGCGTATTAAGGATCCGCGTATTAAGAACTTACCACTGTCCTTTTTATGTGAGCACCAATCGAGGCCAGCTTGTCAACAAAGTTTTCATAACCTCTATCTATATGCTCAATCCGAGACACCACAGTCTGTCCATCGGCGACTAAGCCAGCCAAAACCAATGCTGCTCCTCCTCGCAAATCGCTTGACTGCACAGGAGCTCCCGAAAGCTGCTCGACTCCTTCTATGATCGCATGATGCCCATCCACACGAACATCGGCTCCCATTCGTGTAATTTCAGAAGCAAACATAAAACGATTATCAAACACATTTTCTGTAATCACCGAACGGCCCTTGGCTATAGTGGCCAAGACCATAAACTGAGCCTGTAAATCTGTGGGAAAACCTGGGTGCGGAAGAGTTTGAATATCGCACTGCCTTATCACATCAGTACGTTTTACTGTAATGCTGTCTTGGGTATGCTCCACATCGATGCCCATCTTTGTGAGCACAGCCATGGCTCGTCCGAGATTATCGGGATCAACACCACTAACAGTAAGGGGTCCTTTGCCCAAAGCACCTGCTGCAAGAAAGGTTCCGGCCTCAATTCTGTCTCCGATAACCCTATGTGGCTCATCAATTGGATAAAGCTCAGACGTACCTTTTATCTCAATTACTGGAGTTCCACTGCCTTTAATCTGGGCTCCCATGCTGCTTAAAAAATTGGCTAAATCACAAATCTCGGGTTCGCGAGCTGCGTTTTCTATGACTGTAGTTCCATTTGCGGTAACTGCAGCCATCATTAAATTTTCCGTAGCTCCAACAGATGGAAAGTCGAGTGTAATCTCGGCTCCATGAAGTTCGCCTGGAACTGTGGCATTGATATAACCATGAGCAGAGTCAAATTCCACACCCAGCGCTTCGAGGGCTGCTATGTGCATATCCAGTTTACGAGCACCAATTTGACACCCTCCAGGCATAGCAACCTTGGCTCGCCTAAAACGAGAGATAAGAGGCCCCAAAACAGAGATCGAAGCTCTCATCTTTGCCACAAGATTATAGGGAGTCTCGTATGAGTCGACGGCGTTTGTGTCTATCTGAAATGAATGGCCAGCATGCTTGGTGCTTGCACCCAAAGTCTCTAGGACTTCAGACATCACCTCTACGTCAGATATATTCGGTACATTATCGAGCTGATAGCTACCTGGAACCATAATAGAGGCAGCCATGAGCTTTAAAACAGAGTTCTTGGCACCTGCTACTTGTACACTACCTGCAATTGGGTAGCCGCCCTCAACTTCAATAACTTCTTCTATATCTGATGGCATAAAACTTACCTCCTTTTTCAGAATGAACTGCTAGCCTAGGCTAGCTCAGCTCGAGTTTAGAGCTGATGAGGAGTCGATACGATGAGATTCTACTGCCCAGTTTGCCTCTGCAACTCACCTTGGAGCTCAAGAGTCCACTGCTTAGTTTGCACCTACAACTCACCCTCAGACTCAAGGGTCTACGACATGCGCCTACATACCGAGAGTCTATGACAGTTTGTGCTTACAACTCACCCTCAAGCTCAACGAGCATCATAAACACGTTTTCTCTTAGATGCTTGGCAGCACTTCTCGAAATCTTTTCTTCTTGTGCAAACTGAGAGATCTCATCGAGTTCAATATAGTATGCGCTCCGTTGCATTTCGCGAACGCGAGCACTTCCGGTTGAAATAAGCGCCGGTGTCTTCGAAATTTTTTCCAGAGTTCTGAGTGCATTCTTGTGAGCAAGTAGCTGATCTCTAGCAGCACGGATCTTGGCAGGCGAGGCTCGATGTTCGTCTGAATGAGACTCCTCAATGATCTTTTGCAGTCTAGCTATTGCTATCCTTTCAATTTCTTTTCGCAGCTCCATACTTTCTGGCGCAGGGGGTTTTCCTGTAAAGATCCTAAAAATCTTTACAAGATTATGAATTAATGCTCTAAGCATAGTGATTGGATGTTTTAAGCCAGTGAGAATGAGCCTTCTATAACCGCCTCTGTGTAACATGCTTTGAGATCTTGCGATACGCAAGATGCACTCAGCGGCTTCCATCCTGTCGACTTCTTTCTTTTCGTAAAGCTCAACTATTCTGTTCCATTGAAGGGTAAGGATCTCACTTCGTAGATTAACTATGTCTGTAATGTCGAGGTCAGACTCAGATCGGATGCGTCTCATTCTGGTGGAATAAGCTGCGATAACAGAACGAGTTGCGTCCTCATTTTCGGGCGTACGTCCTGCCTCGAGCTCTGCAATAACTCTTCTCAAAATATCGATCTTGATTTTGGCAATCTTCTCGTCGCTTTCTGGGTATTCGCTGCTCTGTTCCTTGGGGATTGGTGCCAGTATTGGCAAGATAAAATTGGTTAAAAGCAGTGTGCAAATAATGGTTCCCGATGCCAAAAAGATGATTAGATCTCGTTGAGGAAAGGCTGCACCATCGGCAAGTGCTATTGGCATGGACATTATTACCGAAAGTGTAATTGCGCCCTTTGGACCACCAATTGTTGTAATAAAGGTGGATTTGAAAAATCCCCTTGCTCCCGATGGAGGTGCATCTGGACCAGTTTCGGCAGCAGGTTCCTGATCTCCTTGAGCAGCTTTAGCTTTGCGTTTGCGACTTTTGAGCATACTGTAGATGTTCATGACTACAACCCAGATAAAACGAATCAAAGTAATGATCAACGTTATCGCAAGCACATATCCAATTAGTAGCCAACTGCCGATAGAAGGGTCAATTTCCATAACATTGGGCAACTGCATCCCAAGCAAAACGAACACAAAACCATTTAGGGCAAAGGCGAACATCTGCCAAACGTTTGATGTAACAATGCCTAGTCTTGCGCTGTTGGGGCCGATAACCCTATCACCTAGGATTCCGGTAAGAAAACCAGCTGCTACTGCGGCAAGAATTCCACTTACACCAACCGTCTCAGCAATTATGAAAGTGCAGAATGGGAGCAAAATATCCAGAAGAACATGGAAGGTGGTCGAATCTAATCCATACCCATTGGCTTTCTGACGGATATAGTAGGCAAGCAGGGCAATTATCAAGCCCAGAGCAAGACCACCTATAAAACTTATCAGAAATTCAATAGTGGCATTCACCAGTGAAAAAGTTCCAGTTACAGCTGCCGCCACAGCAAATTGAAAAGAGACAACACCTGACGCGTCGTTGATAAGAGATTCTCCTTGCAATACAGCATGCTGCCTAGGTTCTAGCTTACATGAGCGAGATAGAGACTCTACTGCCACGGCATCGGTAGGGCCAAGTGCTGCACCCAACATAAAAGCACAGGCAAGCGGGATTGAAGGCACTATTGCGTTAACAGCAAATCCCACTATAAAGACCATGGCAACCACAAGACCAATGGCCAGCGACAATATTCTGCCCTTGTTTTGCCACAATCTAACCTTGTTGGCGTTTCGTGCGTCGTTAAATAGCAAAGGAGCAATAAATAGCACCAAGAAGAGTTCCGGGTCCAGCGTCATATCCGCATGTGATCCAAACAAAAACGCCAGGCATACCCCCAGCGCAATTTGTATCAAAGGCGGTGAGATCCTCGGTAGGATCTGGTCAAGAATTGACGAGAGAAGTACTGCTCCTCCCATGGCCAGGATGATCTCAAAGGTCTCCAATTATTTACTCCAGACTTATGTGTATACGTTCAATTAATCTGATGGGCTTGTTGGTAATCAGTCTTTTGGATTACTGCTATCCGCCATGTCAATCACCATGTATATGATGTCGTGAATGGCTTCTTGTTCTTCGCGCGATCGTCGCAGAATCATTTCGTAACATTCCCTAGGGATGCTGCGAGCAGGGTCACCAAAATCTTCCAGACAATCAAATAGCTCGGTAAAGTTAACTCCGATTGCCCGCAGCACCTTACCGAGCGACTCTACGGTTATATTCTTTTCACCACGCTCTATTTGTCCAATATAAGTGCAGTGAAGTCCTGACTTTTTAGCCACCTGCTCCTGGGTCATACCCGCGCTCAATCTCAGGCTCTTGATTCTCTTTCCGAGCGCAATCGCAAGATCGCTCATCGGCTCACTCTCCATTCGGTGGGATGCAGTGCAGTTGCTAATAGGCTTGAATAGTCCTATACAAGTGTAATATCCAAATGCTGTGTCTTGGCCAGAGATCACGTTAGCGCGTTATACAAGAAGATGTGAAACCCCTCGACAGCCCTTCGTGACAGTCCCCAGGTACTAATTCGTAACTTTCTACACATAACGCCCCTTCGGCCGCCTCTTCGCACCCCTTTGGCCGCCTCTCCGGAGCTTAGTTTGAGAAGTTACCCCAAGCATAAAAAGTTGCCCCAAATACTAATTCTATCCATAGGGGGCCTCAAATAAAGGGTATCAGATAAGCGACATCAAATCTTATCTCTTTCAGATTTCACTCGCGATGGGCACCCAACAGTTTGCTCCCTAAAACAAATAGGATTTTTAGATATACTTATCCAACCGCAAATATTTGACCTGATCTATTATTTCAGAATAGCGCTATTTGACCGCTATTTGAGGTTCGATTCTATGGGTTCAACAAACGACAGCTCAGGTTTCAAAAGTAGGAAGGGTATGTATGGATACTGCAAAGAGTTTTGCCGGTGAGCTTATCGGCACTTTTTTAATGTGTTTTTGCGGAATAGGAGCTGTTGCTATTGCAACCCTTTATGGATCGCTCACAGGGCCTGGACAAGTTGGTCTTGTGTGGGGTTTTGCAATAGCAATTGCCATCTTTATTACGCGAAATTTATCCGCAGCGCATTTTAACCCGGCAGTTTCTTTAGCCATGTGTGTAGGACAACGCATGAAATGGAAAGAGCTTCCCATCTATCTGATAGGTCAGTGCTGCGGGGCATTTATCGCAGCTGCTGCATTATGGTTGCTTTTTGGTGATAGCGTTGCGGCCAATCTAAGCAGCACGGGTACGACAATGGCTAGCGCAGAAGTTGGCTCTGCTGCAAGTATTTGGATTGAGCTTTACCCTAACAACTCCGATGCAGTTGTTAGCCCGCTTACAGCCACCTTTGCTGAGGGCATTGGAGTATTCATCCTAGTGCTGGTTATTTTTTCTATCACCAGTTCCGAAAACATTGGCCGGGCACCCCGTGCACTAGCTCCTTTGTTCATAGGTCTCACAGTCACCATCATTATCAATGTGGTTGGACCATTAACAGATGCTGGCTTAAATCCTGCCCGCGACATGATGCCTAGAATTTGGGCATGCCTTGTTGGATGGGGCTCGGTTGCATTTGGAACAAATGCCCTAGAGACATGTATGGTCTACATTATCGGCCCACTCGTCGGTGGAATCTTGGCATCACTGGTCTACAACTATGTTCTTTGCCCAATGCATAGGCGCGGTGCAGCACTTGACGAGGACTGCGGCTGTCCCCCACAAAAAAAGATTCTTGAAATTGAGGAAAGCCTAGAAAAAATATCCTAATTCAGTAATCAATAGCTGTCGTTTTGGCCCATAAAAGGCAGTGCAAAGCAGCATTAAAGCTTTACCGCCTTTGTTTTAGTAGATCGTATTAACAGTATAGAAAGGTTATTTTTATGAGTATCTCTAGAGAAGAAATCAAAGAGTATTACGAGAGGATCACCACTGTTGAGCATGGCAATATGGCAACAAGCATCTGCGCATGCGGCGAAGAGAGCCTGCCTGTTTATCTGAGAGATGTACTACAGGAGATCCCAGAGGAAGTCACTAGTCGTTTTTATGGCTGTGGATCACCTCTACCTCCAGCACTTGAGGGGTGCACAGTTTTAGATTTGGGCTGTGGCACTGGTAGAGATGTCTATCTAGCGTCTAAGCTTGTTGGCCCTGATGGCAAGGTCATCGGTGTAGACATGAGCGACGAACAGCTTGCTGTTGCCGAAAAGTATCACGAAGAAATGGCTAATAAGTGGGGATATGACAACGTCACCTTTAAGAAAGGCTATATCGAGGCACTAGATGAGATAGGAATCGAAGATGCTTCTATTGATGTTGTGATCTCAAATTGTGTTTTGAATCTGTCTCCCGACAAAGAGACAGTCTTTTCCGAGATTTGGCGAGTTCTAAAAATCGGTGGCGAGCTGTACTTTAGTGACATCTTTGCAGATAGGCGTGTACCAGAAGAGATTAATAACAATTCTCTTTTGGTAAGCGAGTGTCTTGGTGGAGCAATGTATATCGAAGATTTCCGCCGACTCATGACCAAGTGTGGATGGGCAGACTTCCGCTATATGACAAGCAGCGCAGCAAATGTGGATAACCCAGAAATTGAAGCTCTTATTGGCAACATCCAATATTCATCTCGCACCATCAGGGCTTTCAAACTCCCAGATACAGTCGAAGATATTTGCGAAGAGTACGGCCAGACTGCAATCTATCGTGGTGGCATTCTTGGTTGCGAGAACTACTTTGATCTAGACGACCATCATCGCTTCTATAAAGATCTTCGTCTTGATGTTTGCGGAAATTCCTGCACCTATGTACAAGACACACGCTTTGGTAAGTACTTTGAGATCTTTGGTGATCGTTCTCAGCACTTTGGCGCTTACGAGGGTTGTGGCAATGCTCCTGATGCATCGTGCTGTGGATCTGCGGATTCATCGTCGGGAGGATGCTGCTAAGTACTAAGCCTGCTAAGTGCTAAGCGCGATTTAAGCCTAGGGCAAAGGACATAAATTCGGCACACCACGCTACTGGCGCGGGGCATCATACACATGGTGCCCCGCGTGTCATTTCCGTACGTTTTCTAAGCTTGTCTAGGGTATTTGATGGCATCTTTGGCATCTTGGGCGGCCTTTATGGTGCGCTCAATCGCTTGATCATCATGAGCAGCTCCAACAAACATGGCCTCAAACTGCGATGGAGCTAGATAAACACCTCGATCTAACATCTGATTGAAGAAATCCGCAAATAAAGAGGTGTCAGAAGACATCACATCGGCATAGGAGCTAACCGGAGGTCCTCCATTAAAAAAGGCACAAACCAATGAGCCGTAAGCGACAAAACCACCGCGTCTTCCGCGTGATTTAGCCCCATGCCACAATTG
>CAZOMM010000032.1:20440-22405 GCA_964581165.1 uncultured Coriobacteriaceae bacterium | reverse complement strand
GTGCTTGCATTTTCAATCGAGCGCCGACTACCAACCCTTGCCGAACTGTAATGGGGTATGTTTGTCGGACACGAGACCAAACATGCCCTCGTGGAGATATAGGTATGTTGCATCTATGGGGTTGTCTATGGGGTGACAAATGATGTCGGAGCCGTCATCTAGACATGGAAAGACCCCGCCAAAGCAGGGCTCATCCTTTCCAGCAAGCCGGAGACCGAGAGCTTGATTGAAATCGCAACCTGTCCCTTAATTGTCTCGATCTAAATTCTCCAAACACATCCTTGTATTAATTAGACAAATTTCTTTGGTTAAACGGTACTAATCTCTAAATTTCATCCAAATAGATTCTAAATTTCGTCATTTTGTGCTCGACCTAAAGAGCTAAAAAATTTCGGCACAACATATCCTTTCAGTGAAAGATAAGAGAAATTCATTGCCTTAGACCATCGTTAGCTAAGTTATTTTTTGCAGGGTCTATAGTCATTAAAGATAGTGTTTTAGCGGAAAATATCTAAATATCCTGAATATTCATCCCTAACAAATCACTTACCATCTCCTTCGTCATGATAGTTGACAACTATGGGGAGGAGTGCATGAGCTTGTCTGAGAAAACTACGGAACAGCGTTGGCAATTTGGTAGTAATGGAAATCCGAGACGCATGTCCGAAGTACAGCAAGTTGCTGAAGCTGCCAGATATCGCACCTTGGCAAGCCCCAGCTTGGCAAGTTCTAGTTACAGAGATGGTGATTTTGTTTTAGAACCAACGATGGAACCGGATGTTACTTTTTCTTACGTAGACAATGTTTGTGATTCGAGTTTTAGATATAAGCGAAATGCAACTTTGGTTCGCGACATAAATGGCAAGCGTATTCCGCGCATGAGGGTATGTTTGTTTGGCGGTTTAAGAGTCTATATAGATGGCGAGAGAGTGCCAGATGCCTGCTGGACTAAGGGCAAATCCAAAACGATGCTAGCTCATTTGGTTACCAAATTTGGGCGCGAAGTAAGCAGAGACTTTTTGCTTACTGTTTTGTGGCCCGAAATGGAAGTTAGAAAGGCAATTGATAATTTTTACGTTGTTTGGTCGGCTTTGCGTCGAGCCTTACGTAATCAATTGGGTAGCTCTCCATATATTCGCAGCAGCGGTACTTTATATAGCATCGATTCCGATCTGGTGGAGTCGGATGTTCAGGAATTTGACATTTTGGTTCGTGAGGTTTTGTTTGGGCGTCATAACGAGCAAGGCCTAGAAGAGATTTTTGTTCGTATGGATGAGGTTTATATTGGAGATCTTCTTGCTGGTCTAAAGTGTGATTCGGTTTTACTCAGATTAAGGAGTCGCTACAGAGATACCTATGTAGATGCTTTATTGTCTGGGACTCGAGCAATGATGGAGATGGACAATGGTGCAGCTGCTTTATGGTTTGCGCGTAAAGCCATTTCTTTGGATTCGCACAGAGAAGATGTTTATCAAACTTTGATGTTGGCACAGGCTTTTAATGGGCAGCGCACGGCAGCTATGAATACCTTCTTTTTATGTAAAGAGCATCTCGATAAAGAACTGGGAATAGAGGTTTCGAGAAGAACATCCGACATTTACGAACGCTTACTTCAAGACAATATCTAGAGTTTCTTAACGCTTCGACTTGCTACCAAGGGCAATTTAGGTCTGATTTAGATTGAGTTTTGACTTGATTTAGAACTTGTTTAAAGCAGGGTTGAATCTAGCTTGGAATCGTGGGGGTTGGGCGTTTAGATCTTCCCGCTAGCATTAAAAGTGGCGAATGGATCTGGCGCACCGGGGTGTACAAATCGATCTGTGCAGATTGGTCTTCGGGAGACGGGTACAAACTGGGTGCTGGATAGACTTTCGCTGCAATTGTGCCTGCTGGCTGGGAAGGGAGGTGTGCAGGAGCCGCCGCATAGGGCCCGCTTGAATCTTAAAAGCTGCGGGCCTAGAGCGG
>CAZOMM010000032.1:0-20340 GCA_964581165.1 uncultured Coriobacteriaceae bacterium | reverse complement strand
CCAAGCGATGCCTGTGATGCCTGCCGTACAGAGTTTTGCCTGTCGTAAAACGTAAGTGGGTTAAGTTGAGCATGTAAGCTATCCTTATGCCCGGTGTATATTTTTCAAACGAATGAAAGTCGTAAAACAAATGCCAAACTTTTTGAAAAAACTCCTGACCATTGGTGAGGGTAAAGAACTTAAAGCTTTCCAAGGTATTGCAGCTAAGGTGAATTCCCTAGAGCCTCAGATGCAGGAGAAGAATGACGAAGAACTACGAGGTCTAACTGCTGAATTCAAGCAGCGCTACGAAAATGGTGAGTCTCTAGACGACATGCTCGTCGAAGCTTTTGCTGCGGTAAGAGAGGCCGCCAAAAGATCAATCGGAATGAGACATTTTGATGTTCAGCTCATTGGCGGAATGGTGCTTAATTCGGGCCAGATAGCCGAGATGAAAACCGGTGAAGGCAAGACGCTGGTTTCTACCTTAGCTGGATATTTAAACGCAATACCCGGCAAGGGTGTTCATATAGTTACTGTTAACGACTACCTGGCTAAGCGCGACAGCGAATGGATGGGCCAAGTCTATAAATTTATGGGAATGGACGTTGGTCTTATCCAAAATGGCATGAAAATTGCCGATAAAAAGCCCGCATATCAGGCCGATATAACTTATGGAACAAACTCGGAGTTTGGTTTTGATTACCTGCGCGACAACATGGTCATGCGGGCCAATGATAGGGTTCAGCGTGGCCATATTTTTGCGATAGTCGATGAGGTTGACTCGATCCTTATCGATGAGGCCAGAACTCCACTGATTATTTCTGGCGCATCTTCACAAGCGGCCGAAACTTACAAAAAATTTGCTCGGGTTATGCCAGCTCTTAAATCGGGTGAGGATTTTGAACTTGACGAAGCCCGCAAGACCATCATGGCCACAGATGAGGGTCTTAAAAAGGTAGAGAATCTCCTTGGCATGGACGACCTTTATGTAGATCCATCAGGGCAGCTTGTTAATCACTTACAGCAGGCCTTGAAAGCTCAGTTTATGTTCCACCGCGATGTGGATTATGTGGTGATTGATGGCGAAGTAAAGATTGTCGACGAGTTCACCGGCCGTATTATGGAAGGTCGCCGTTATTCGGATGGCTTGCACCAAGCTCTCGAGGCAAAAGAAGGAGTGCTGGTTAAAGAAGAAAACCAGACCCTTGCAACCATTACTTTGCAAAACTACTTCAGGCTTTACGAAAAGCTATCCGGAATGACCGGAACCGCCATGACAGAAGATGCTGAGTTTCGTGAGATTTACAAGATCGGAGTTGTGTCAGTTCCACCAAACAAGCCTGTTATCAGAAAAGACGAGAACGACCTTGTATACAGAACCATCGACGCAAAGTTTAATGCGATAGTTGATGAGATTATCGAGCGACATGAGGCAGGTCAGCCCATACTGGTTGGAACCGTTTCGATCGAAAACTCCGAGCTGTTATCTCGTAAGCTCGACAAGAAGGGAATTCCACACCAAGTTCTAAATGCAAAGCATCATGAGAGAGAAGCTAAGATCATTGCCCAAGCTGGTCAAAGTGGCGCTGTAACAATTGCTACCAACATGGCTGGCCGTGGTACAGACATCTTACTTGGTGGAAATCCTCAGTTTATGGTCGATGATGTTCTGATTGCTAACGGAATTGATCCCGAGGAGGCTACCGATTCCCAAAAAACAAAGGCGCTCGATAAGGCCAAGGAAGTTTGCGCTCAGGACTATCAGAAGGTTTATGAGGCTGGAGGTTTAGCCGTTCTTGGTTCTGAGCGTCATGAATCTAGGCGTATCGATAATCAGCTGCGTGGTCGTTCTGGACGCCAGGGAGATCCGGGTATCACAAGGTTTTACCTATCGCTAGAAGACGATCTGATGAGACTCTTTGGCGGTGGCAAAATGGAGCGAGTTGGCAGGATCATGGAAAAGGCTGGTGGAGACGAAGATCTGCCTATCGAAGCTTCGATTGTTAGCAAGGCTATCGAAAACGCTCAGCATCAGATTGAGTCACTAAATTTCTCGGCTCGTAAGAATGTTTTGGAATACGACGACGTAATGAACCTGCAAAGACAGGCAATTTACGAGGAGCGAAACCGCATTCTTGATGGCAAAGATATACACGAAATGTCAAATGAAATTTTGGACGAAACCGTTCATCGTGTCATCGAACAGTACTGCGGTGATCAAAAGACAAAGCGTGATGATTGGGATCTTACAGGTCTCCAAAATTGGTTGGTTCAGACCACGGGAGATTCTGAGCTCGAGATAGAAAATCTTGATGAGATCAAAAACATAGACGGCATGTATGGGGCCGTCGATTCTTTGTTGTCCGACATTTATGAAAAGAAGGAAGAAAGCCTGGGAACTGATCAGATGAGAATGCTCGAGACCCAGGTTATGCTTCGCACCATGGACAGCAGATGGATGACCCATCTGCAAGAAATGGATTATCTCAAAGCTGGAATTGGGCTTCGTGCCTATGGACAGAGAGATCCTTTGGTCGAATACAAGAGCGAGGCACACAGAGCCTTTGGTCTTCTGCGCGACTCAATGTACGACGACTACATTCGTACAGTTTTGAGAATTAAAGTTATTGTTAAAGAAAAAGCAGAAAACCCTGCAATGGCTAATGCGTCCTTGTCTGGTCCAGCTCAAGCAGACAACTCAATTAAAAGCGGCTCTGGTGTAACTGTGTCTAGCACTAGCTCAACTGCAAGTCAGCAGCAGCTTTCTCAAACTGTAACTACAGCTACCGGAGGAATGCCAAAGCCAGCTCCCACAGGTAAGCCTAGAACCTACGTCAAAGACAAGGATGACCCATTTACCAATGTGGGACGCAACGATCCATGTCCTTGTGGCAGCGGCAAGAAATTTAAGAAGTGCCACGGTGCAAATGTCAATGCTTAGGCCAAGTTGGTACTAAACTTAGGCCAAGTTGACGCTAAACAGTGGCGCTAAACAGTTGGCGCTAAATACCTAGACCAACTAAATACCTAGATCGAACTTGCACTAAAAAGATGGGGTGACTGCCCAGATGATAGAAGACCGCACAGAGGAGCTTGCGGCACTAAGAGATAGGATCTACAAGGTTGGTTCCTATCTACATATGGATACCAAACGCGAGAGGCTTGCCGACTTAGAAACTGAGTCTTCTGCCCCGGGTTTTTGGGATGATACAGCACATGCCCAGTCTGTAACTAAGGCGGCAGCCGAGCTACGTGACGAAATTGGGGAGTATGACGCGGCGCTTCTTAAGATAGAGGATGCTATTGTTGCAAATGAGTTGGCAGTGGATGGCAAGGATGAATCGCTGGCGGAAGAGGTTGCACGATCCATTGAGCAATTGCTGTCCAGCATCGACTCCTTGGAGTTGTCTTCTTGGTTTGATGGTGAGTTTGACCATGGAGATGCCATTGTTACCGTAACGCCTGGGCAAGGCGGCCTAGAAGCTCAAGACTGGACCGACATGCTTTTTCATATGTATCTTCGCTATGCTCAAAGAAAGGGCTGGTCGGTCAAAGTTCTAGACGCGCCTGCTGCAGAGGTTATAGGAATTGATAAGGCAACATTTGAGGTTAAGGGCAAGGATGCTTATGGGATGCTTAGCTCCGAGCAGGGAGTGCATCGTTTGGTAAGGATTTCTCCCACCGACGAAAAATCTAGGCGTCAAACCACATTTGCAGGTGTTGAGGTACTTCCGGTGCTCCCCGACGAAATTAATGTAGAAATTAACCCCAACGACTTACGAATAGATGTCTATAGATCTAGCGGGCCTGGTGGTCAGTCGGTCAATACTACCGACTCTGCAGTGAGAATTACACATATTCCTACAAAAATTGTAGTTACCTGCCAAAACGAAAAATCCCAGCTGCAAAATAAAGAGGCAGCAATGAAAATCCTTAAAGCCAAGCTCTATGAACTCGAAAAGGCAAAGCGAGATGCCGAGATAGAAGAGCTTAGGGGAGAAAAGCGGGAGATTTCTTTTGGAAGTCAAATTCGCAACTATGTGATGTATCCATACAGGCTTGTAAAAGACCTTCGAACTGGTTTTGAGAGCGGAAATGTGGATGCGGTGTTGGATGGAGATATAGATAAGTTCGTTATCGAATATCATCGGTGGCGAGTATCAAAAGAGATTTAGTCTGGCTTGTGTATGCTGTGTAGGTTTGCGTAGGTTTGTGTAATGAACGGTAGCCAAAACGTGAGGGGGCGGCTTTGATAAGCATCGAGGCAAGTGATGTCTTTGGGATTGAGCTTAGGGCCTGCAAGATGCGCTATGACATTGTGGATATGGTCCACAAGGCAGGAAGTGGGCATCCGGGAGGTTCGCTTTCGGCAACAGACATAGTTGCAGCTCTCTATTTTTCGGGTGTAATGAACTACGATTCAAGCAATTTAGATGATCCATCTAGAGATAGATTTATTCTCTCTAAAGGACACGCTGCTCCTGTGTTATATGCAGCCTTGGCCCAGGCTGGCGTGATGGAGCATTCGGAGTTATCCACGCTTAGAAAGCTGCATAGTCGTCTTCAGGGACATCCGGATTGCCGCAAGCTTTCTGGTGTCGAAGTATCCACTGGATCCTTGGGTCAGGGGCTTTCGATCGCTTGCGGTATGGCCCTTGGTCTTCGAATGAACAAAGGCCATGCGGCTCCTCATGTTTTTTGTCTTTTAGGCGATGGAGAATCGCAAGAAGGACAGGTTTGGGAAGCTGCTGAGTTTGCGGCACACTACGCGCTAAATAATCTTGTGGCAATCATCGACTATAACGATTTGCAAATAGATGGCCATTGCTCAGATGTGATGGGAGTTGCGCCTGTTTCTGAGCGTTGGAGAGCTTTTGGCTGGGAGGTCATAGAGATTGATGGCCACAATATCTCATCGATCATCGAGGCGCTTAAAAATGCCAAAAACTATAAGTCTGGTCCTGTGATGATTGTGGCAAAAACCATCAAAGGTAAGGGAGTTTCGTTTATGGAGGATCAGGCCTCGTGGCATGGTAAGGCTCCAAACGATGAGCAGACTGTTCAGGCGTTGGCGGAGCTAGAACTTGCAATTACTCAGGCACAGGAGAAGATGGGAGACTCAAATGACTGCTAAGGCCACTCGTGCAGCTCTGGGTGAGACTCTCTGCGAACTCGTTGATGAGGGGCTAGACATTGTGGCGGTTGATGCAGATCTCTCTGGGTCTACCACCACAAAGGCACTAGGAACAGCATATCCTGGCAGGCTTGTTAATGTAGGTATTGCTGAGCAAAACATGATAGATGTTGCTGCTGGTCTCTCTCTTACAAACAAGATTGCATTTACAGGATCTTTTGCAGTTTTTGGAACAGGTAGGGTTTACGACCAGATTCGAAATACCGTGTGCTATTCGAATCTGGATGTAAAGATTACACCTACACATTCTGGGATATCGGTTGGCCCCGATGGTGGCTCTCATCAGATGATTGAAGACATTACGCTTATGCGCGTGCTTCCCAATATGAGAATTCTTGTGCCAGCAGACTATGTGAGCGCCAAAGCTGCTATAAGAATCGCTGCAAAAACCCCTGGACCTTTTTACATAAGACTTGGTAGGGCTACGGTTCCAGAGGTTTATGAAAATTCTCAGGGTCTAGAGCTTGGGCATGCCATGTTACTCAGACCCGGAACAGATCTAACGATTGTAGCTTGTGGAACCATGGTTTCCCGAGCACTTGATGCAGCCGAGATATTATCCGAGCATGGCGTAGAAGCAGAGCTTATCGATGCTTTTTCGATAAAACCACTCGACTCCAAAACAATACTTGAATCTGCCAACAAAACAGGCTTGGTTGTTACCGTAGAAGAGCATTCTGTAATAGGTGGCCTTGGTTCAGCAGTTTCAGAGCTTTTAAGCGAAAGTTTGCCAACAGCCATGACCCGAATTGGCATTCAAGATAAGTTTGGTACTTCGGGAGAAGCAGACGAGCTCTTTGTTGAATACAGGATCGATTCTGAGTCGATTGCTCGCAGGATTCTAGATTTTGTGAACCGCTAATTGTGAGCTACTAGCTGTGAGCCGTTAGTTGCGAGTCGTTAATTTTGAGCTGTTGGTTGTGAGCTGCTAGTTGTGAATCGCGTGAATCGCATGAATCGCCAATTGTGAATTTCTGATTTAATCTTTGTGCTTTTTTGCCATGTACGGAGGCAAAATCTAGATAATGCCGTCATTTTGGGCGTGTCTGTTAGAATGGTGAGTTGGTTTTTGCCAGAACGTTTTGATAAAACAAACCTAAACAAATGCAGCAAAATTGATTGGAGTGTATGTGAGTCCGAAGGCAACTCGCTTCGAGGAGGACTCTGAGAGAGATCTCAATGTCACTGGTGCTCATGTAAGGTCAGCAGCATCAAAGAGTCGAAGAGCTAGAAGTTCTTCTGAGGTTTCTGTTTTAGACCAGGACGAATCTACAGAAGAGCTTTCACCAGAATTAGAAACTACTACTGTTAAGCTGCCAGAGACATCGGCAGGCAAGGTTGGACGTATCAGGGGTAGATCTAATCGTGCTAGAAAAAGCTCTTTTTCTGATCCGTCCAAAACTGGTGCAAATTTCTCCTCGGTTAATACCCAGGCTAGTGCTTCAACCATTGGAGCTAAGCCAGCTATAGTTTTTGAGAACGTATGCAAGTTCTATGATGCCCAGCCAGACAGACCAGCCCTAAATGACATAAGCCTTAAGGTCTATCCTGGCGAATTTGTATTTTTGGTGGGCCATTCTGGCTCAGGAAAATCTACATTTATTAGGTTGATTAATCGCGAGATTCAGTTGACCTCGGGCAACCTTTATGTTGCGGGAGAAAATCTTGCAAACATGAAGACCTGGAGAATCCCATTTCTTAGGCGCAATATCGGCTGTGTTTTCCAAGATTTTAAGTTGCTTCCCAAAAAAACAGCATTTGAAAATATCGCATTTGCTCTAGAAGTTACCGGAAAATCCAAGCACATCATCAATACTCAGGTTCCAGAGGTGCTAAGGCTTGTTGGACTAGAGGGAAAAATTGACAAATACCCCGATCAGTTATCTGGTGGTGAGCAGCAAAGGGTTTCTATTGCTAGAGCTATTGTTAATCGTCCTCCGCTGCTGATTTGCGATGAGCCTACAGGAAATCTCGATCCGCAGACCTCACTTGGAATTATGCGTTTGCTGGATAGGATCAATCGCACTGGTACTATCGTGATGGTAGCTACACACGATAAAGAGATGGTTAACAGTATGCGCCGTCGTGTTGTGGCTTTGGAATCGGGCAATATTATTCGCGACCAAGACAGGGGGGTGTACGGCCTCGATGCGTAACCTGTGTTATTTCATCAAAGAGGCCTGTATCAGTCTCAAAAGAAATCTGTCTACCAGTATTGGTTCTACAATAACCATCTTTCTTTCCCTGTTTTTAATTGGTCTCTTCTTTATTACTAACATCATGGTCGAAGCTGTGGTTGACTCTATTGAGAATAAGGTCAGCATTACGGCTTATGTTTCGGATGATGCCAGCGACGAAGATATTCAAGAGCTTATGGACTACATCCAAGAGCTCGAATATGTGGATACGGTCAGTTTTACTGACAAAGATGGCGCTGTGGAGCGCGCTAGACAAACTATAGATGCGGATACCCTTGATACGATTGGTGATGATGACGATCTTAAAGAGATCCTTCCGCGTTCCATAGATGTGGACTTGACCGATCCTCAGCAAGTTGAGCTTGTTGCTTCTCAGATAGAGGCAAACGAAACTTTCATAGCTATCTGCGACGAACCCGATGATCCATCCGACTCGATTCAGTACGGTCAGCGTAGCGTAGAGAGACTGTTCAGTCTCACAAATATCATTAGATATGCGGCAATTGCAGTAGTTGTTTTGCTTGTGTTTGTGACCTTGGTCTTTATTAACAACACCATTAGATTGGCCATTATGGCGCGCCGTAGAGAGATTTCTATCATGAGACTCGTGGGGGCTACAAAGAACTTTATTCGAGGTCCTTTTGTGATGGAGGGCATCATACAGGCTTTGATAGGAAGTGCTCTGGCAATTTTAACTTTGTGGTTGCTGGAGGGTTTTGTTTCCCCTTATCTAACCGGTGTAATCTCGTGGCTGCCAACAGAAATTTCATCGACACAGTTTTTGGGCGTATCGCTTATCTTAACGATCATAGGTCTTTTGATAGGCCTGTTTGGATCGGCGCTTGCGATGCGGAGATATCTTAAGGTGTAGCTTTGCAAGTTGGGTGACAAGCGGTCAGAATCGAAGGGAACACGGCTTTAGAAAATGCCATCTGAAAAAAATGGAACTAACGGACGCGCGTCTGAGGAGGTAAACCCCTTGGACGCGCGTCTGAGTAATGGTTCAGAAAGCTTGAATGTAACTGAAAATATTGAGATTGTGCATGCTGCAGAGAGCATTGAGGGTGCTACAGATGGGGGTGCTGCAGGCAGCATAGAGAATGCTGCGAATAGCGCACCTAAAGCGAACGAGAGAGGCCGTAACAAAACCGTCATTGCCTTGGTGCTGGTGGCCTTTGTTGCCTTTGTTATAGGTCAAGCTGCAGCTGCTGGCGGTATCGTCAGTATTTTTGCACGTAGTCCAGAAAAACTAGAAGCTGGTGCTAGTACAACAGCCACAGAAATTGCGACGCGCTTAGCCGAGGTTGCAACTTTGCTAGATGCTAATGGTTTGTACGACTTTGATGCAGACTCTGCAACAGAGGGCACAATCACGGAGCTCTTGCAGGCTTCTGGTGATGAATATGCTCAGTATATGGACGAGGACTACTACAGCTGGTATCTGGATATGACCTCGGGTTCGTACATGGGCATTGGGATTACGATCACACAACTCGGCAGCTATACCGTGGTGTCTTCTGTAACAGAAGACTCGCCTGCCGATGAGGCCGGAGTGCAGTATGGAGATGTGATTGTTTCTATCGATGGCGATGAGGGTCCATGGACTCCCACTACAGCAGCCGAGGCGATTGAGCGAGAAGAAGGCGAGTTTGTAGAAATCGTATGGCTCAGACCTAGCTCAGAAAGTCTGGATGCCCTGGTTACTTACGCGATGTCTTCGACCTCTTCAGAAAACGCATCTGATGATGAGTCGTCTGACGAATCTGAAGAATCGGCTGAATCGGTTGAAGGCGAGGCGACATCTAGCGCATCTAGTACATCTAGCACGTCTAGCGAAAACACCGAGAGCGAACAAAGCACAGATTCTGATACCTCTTCGGCAGAACCCGCTCTAGAAGGCGAGACAATTGAGACCTCTATCGAATATTCCGAAATCGTAACGCCAAGTGTCGAATACGAAATGATTGACACCGTGGGATATATCGAGCTCAGCTCCTTTAGCATGACGAGTGGCGAAGAGATAAGAACAGCCCTAGAAGAGCTAATGGATTCTGGCGCAACAGGAATTGTTCTTGATTTGCGGGACAATGGTGGAGGCTATCTGGATCAGGCCATAGAAGTTCTTTCTGCCTTTATAGATGAGGGCACGGCCGTGCAACTCCACTCTCTCTCGGGCGAAGAAGACTTGGAAGTTTCTGGTGACTCGATCTGTGATCTTCCCTTAACTGTGCTGGTGAATGCTCAAAGCGCTTCGGCTTCGGAAATCGTTGCAGCGGCACTTCAAGATTATGGACGGGCTACAGTAGTTGGTACCACCACCTATGGCAAAGGCACGGTTCAAAGCATGATTGCTCTGTCTTTTGGTGGCGCTGTTAAGTTCACAATCGCTGAGTATCGCAGCCCCGATGGGGATGTGATTGATGGAGAGGGCGTTAGTCCAGATGTTGAGGTGGAGGCTTCTAGTTCAAGCGATGGGCAAGACGCTCAGCTAAATGCTGCTCTTGAGATTCTTGCATCTTAAAAACTCCACTGAGCTTTTGCTGCTGGGCTTTGCTAGCATTCCCTAGGCTAAGCGAGTCTCGAGTCCGGCGAGGGCTGTCCGAGTCTCGAGTTCGGCGCGTATTGCGCGAGTCCAGCAAGGGCTGCTCGAGTCCCGAGCTGGTGCGTATTGTGTGTACCCATCCAATAAACGTCGTGTCAATTCTGCTTTAAATTCTGCTTTAGCATAGCTTTGTCTTATTGATAGGGGTTTTATGTCTGCAAAGGGAAAGAACTCCAAAAAGGATAGATCGGGTGGATCTAAAAAGCGTCGCAAAAAATCTCCGACCAGACAAAAGCACTCAGGCTCAGTATTTCCGTGTGGAGTTATCTCAATTAGTTCGCAAGGATATGGCTTTGTAGAAACGCCCGAAGGACGCTTCTATATCCCCTCAAAACGCACAAACGGGGCCATGGATCGCGATTTGGTGAGGGTGCGTCCTTCTAGTAATTGGCAGCCTAGATCATCGTTTACAAGCGAAGATGGCCATTCATTGGATAGAAAAACACCAACTGCTTCGGTGGAGAGGGTACTAGAACGTGCTCACACAAGCACTGTTGGAATGTTTGTATCCTTGGATGGACTGGGTTTTGTGATTCCTCAAGATAAGCGGATGAACTACCTAATTCGAGCCCATCGCGGGAGCTGCAATCCCCAGGAGAGGGATATTGTGCTGCTGCGATTTGATGTTTATCCCACTAAACGAGAGATGCCATCGGGGCATGTTGAAAAGATTTTGGGACACGAGGGCGATCCGGGAATTCTAGAGGAGATAGTAGCTGCAAAACATGGACTCGAAACACAGTTTAGTCCAGCTGCTTTGAAAGAGGCCGCAGAGCAAAAACTAGATGTTGAGGAGGCTCTACAAGAGCCTGACCGACTTGATTTGCGCGACAGGTTTGTTCTAACAATTGATCCAGTCGATGCCAAAGATTTTGACGATGCCCTGTCGGTAGAGTATGTAGATGACTTAATCTGTTTAGGTGTACACATCGCTGATGTTTCTAATTATGTGAGGTGGGGGAGTTCCCTCGATTTGGATGCTAGGCGCAGAGCTACTAGTGTTTATTTTCCAAACAAGGTAATTCCAATGCTTCCCGAGGCTTTATCTAACAATCTGTGCTCTCTTAAGCCTGGCGAGGATAGGCTAGCTTTTACGGTAGATATATATCTGGATAAGGACTGCGTGCCTTTGAGGTCTGAGATGTATCCAAGTGTTATTAGATCCTCACTTAGGCTCGATTATGGCAATGTGCAAGCCATGTTTGATGGCAAACTCGACTATCCAAATGCACAGGCAAGAGAAACCCTCACGCAGCTCAGGCAAATTGGAAAAACTTTGCTGGCAAGGCGCAAGGCTAGGGGTTCTTTAGATTTTGAGTCGAGCGAGCTAAAGGTTTTGCTAGATGATGAGGGACTTGCCTACGATGTAATAGAGCGTCAGCGCAGTGAAGCTACCTCTCTTGTTGAAGAAGCGATGATTTTGGCCAATGAGACTGTGGCAGCCTACATGCTAAAGACTGACTCTTCGATGATATATCGCGTTCACGATGCACCATCACCGTCTTCTCTAGAAGAGATAACACCAGCTTTGCGGGAAATGGGCGTACTTAGCCCAGCTTTGGCTCCTACCAATAAATCGATTCAGGCACTCATTGATTCGGTGCGAGATAAGCCAGAGAGCATCATTGTTAATTCGCTTGTTTTACGTTCGATGAAGCAGGCTTTGTATCGTGACAAATTTACAAGTCATTTTGGACTGGCATCGTTGGCGTATACCCACTTTACCTCTCCAATTAGAAGATATCCCGACCTAATGGCACATAGATTCCTACGAGCAAGGCTTTATAAGGCGGCAAAGGATCGTGGCAAGATCAGCTCAAAAGCTAAGCGTCCCGAGGCAGTAGAGAATGTGCAGCAAATGAGCGCCGTGCTAGCTCAGATCTGTGAGCATTCCTCTGTTATGGAAAGAACTGCCGAACTTGCCTCTAATGAGATGCTCGAAATCAAGGTATGTGAGTATATGGAGCAGTTTGTGGGTCAAAAGTTTGATGCATTGATAGTGTCGGTTTTGTCCTCTGGCTTTTTTGTAAGACTTAAAAATGGTTGTGAGGGTCTAGTGCCTGTTCGTTCCTTGTCTGCTTACTACGAATTTGATGAGGAAAAGAGAAAGCTTGTAGACTACGAAAGCCCTTCTCGTAGATCGTTTTCGCTAGGACAGCGAGTTCAGGTTGTGCTGTTATCAACAGGCTCGAACCTAGGATTTGCCTCAGGCGCTCGTTCTAGGCTGACATTTGGATTGGTTTAGTTTGGGCTGGCCTTGTTGACCTAGTTTTGCACTCTGTTAAACCACCGCTAGCACAATCACCGCTTGGGTGCGCAGAAGCCGTGCTGGACTCGGGCAGTCCTCGCTCGCACTCCTTGTCCATTGAAGTATGCTTTCATTTGTACGAACTTGGTTGTAGAAAAATTTTCTAGTTAGTTTCGCTCGCTGCGGAACTCGCCAGCCCCGGCATTCTGCGCACCCTTTGTTGAGAGTTTGTCTTTGCTGAGCTTGATTAACTCCATGTCAATTCTGGTTTAACAGAGTAGTTTTGATCTTGTTGTTTAGCCTTGTTATTTGGCCTTGCTGTCAGGCTCATACATCAAGCCCAGATGAGAGCAGGTCTATGAACTGCCTTGCGGCCCTAGGACTGCGACCACCTGCTCGTATTGCAAAGGCCTCGCCGCGCTGCAGCAATTCCTTCGAATCAATTGTAAGGTCTGCGTCTGCTGCTAGTTTTTCTAAGATGGCTGCATATCGTTTGCTGTCTGGTCTCGAGAAGGTGACAATCAGCCCAAACCTTGCAGATAGGCTCATCATCTCCTGACGAGTGTCGGCCTCGTGTAGATCTGTGCCTTGTCTATCCTCTAGGGTTTCTTTAATCAAATGCCTCCGATTAGATGTTGCATAAACTACTATGTTTGGGGCATTTCCACAGACTCCGCCTTCGAGAATGGCCTTTAATGCAGCAAAGTCGTCATCGCCAGAAACAAAGCTGAGATCGTCTACAAAGATGATGAACTTTAGTGGATTAGAAGCCAAAGAATCGATGATTAAAGGCAGTTCAAATAATTGCCTTTTTCGGATCTCAATGAGTCTTAGACCCCGATTTGCATATTCGTTTGCGATGGCTTTAACGGTGCTCGATTTGCCAGTTCCGGCATCTCCATACAAAAGCACGTTCGATGCAGGGTGCCCAGCCAATAAAGCCTCGGTATTTTCGATGATCTTGGAACGCTCAGGCTCATAGCCTGGCAGATCTGATAGTTGCTGAGGATCGGGGTGTTTCACTGGCATTAAGCTGCCATTTTCTAATGTGAAGACATGATGTTTCGAAAAGATTCCAAATCCCAAAGTGTGAGCCTGAGCCAGGCGCTGTTCGTATAAGCTGGGCAAATCAATTGTCTCGGTTTTCCATCCAGGCATATTAGAGAGTGCATCTCTTACTATCCGCAGACTGCAGTTTTTGGCAATGTTATCAAGGCTAAGCTTGGATAGCTCCTCCAAAAAAGCAAGCTCGTGCTCTGCTGCTTTTGCAAGCAATGTGTTGGCAGTTTCAGTATTGGCGGCTCCAGTATTGGCGGCTCCAGTATTGTCAGTTCCAGTATCGGCAGCTCCAGTATCGGCAGCTCCAGTATCGGCAGTTCCAGTATCGGCAGTTCCGCTCTGACTCAAAACCCTCAACCGATCTTGGGCGTAGGGGTTTTCGTTGGCAAGCAGTGCCTCTTCTAAGATTTTGGTCCAATTGCCACCAGCATCAACAACAAGCTTGTTAAACTCAGCAACCTTGCCAACAGCATTTCGTATCAAAGCGGGTTTGGATGCGTTATTTGCATCCAAGTTGACAGCCTCAATTGCTTCAAGGGCATCGACTAGGGCAATTATTTCGGCATGCTCCTTTAGGCCGCGAAAGATCACTAAGCTCTCTAACTCAAGCAGGATATTTGCAAGTTTCATCAAGACTCCTTTGCAGCATTTCGGCTCTTTCACTGGCCTTTTTGCTTCGTTTTGCTTCTTTTAACTCCGATCGCTTAGAGTGCAAGCACGTCTCCCGGCATTGTGGCCATGTTTGTGAGGATGATGCTGATAATGGTATCCGTTTGATTGTTTATTGCGATCACATCTTGTGCATAAAGGGGGATTGGATGCAACTCAATGGATCTCAAATATTCGTGGAAGTGCTTGTTGAGCACGGAGTGGACACGATTTTTGGATATCCAGGAGGAGCGGTTCTTAATCTTTATGACGAGCTCTACAAAAACAGCGATCGCATCAGGCATGTACTAACTGCTCACGAGCAGGGTGCATCTCATGCGGCCGATGGTTATACCAGGGCAACGGGAAAAACAGGAGTTGTTCTTTCTACTAGCGGCCCTGGTGCCACCAACTTAGTTACAGGTATTGCCACAGCTTATATGGACAGCGTTCCTGTGGTTGCTTTTACAGGAAATGTAGGAACCAGCCTTCTTGGAAAAGACAGTTTTCAGGAGGTTTATATCGAAGGCATCGTAAAGCCTATAACCAAGGCAAGCTTCACCGTAAGAAGGGTTGAGGATCTTGCAGATACCATGCGTAGAGCTTTTCAGATTGCACGAAGTGGGCGCAGGGGTCCTGTTTTGGTGGACCTCCCCAAGGATATAACTGCAGCAGTATGTGATTTTGAGCATCAGGCTCCATGGGCTGTGCAATCAATTACGGATTTTGATGAAGATGCCGTACAAAGGGCCGCCGAACATATCAGGGCTGCCAAGCGCCCACTTATCATTATTGGTGGCGGTGTACGAAGCGCCAATGCTGCCGAGCTAGTTAAAAAGCTGGCGCATCTTACAGAAATTCCCTGCATACACACGCTAATGGGAGCGGGTGTTCTTTGTTATAAGGATCCGCTAAATCTGGGGCTTGTTGGTATGCATGGGACTTATTCGGCCAATATGGCAGTCTCGAATGCCGATTTGATTTTGTCTTTAGGAACTAGATTTTCTGATCGAGTGGCTCTAAGGCCTTCTGCCTTTGCCAAGGATGCAACTCTTATACAGGTGGATCTCGATACAAAAGAGATAGGCAAAAATGTAGAGATGGATCTGCCTATAGTTGGAGATGTGGCCTGTGTTACCAAGGCTCTAATTGAGCTTGTTGACAAAGGGGAGCATAGCGAGTGGAAAGAGCAGATAGCTCAATGGGCTAAAAACGATTACGTTCCCCCAAATGACGACTCACGCATAGTTCCGCAGCGGATGATCTCAAAAATATGCGAAATGTGTGGCCCAGATGCCTACTATGTTACCGATGTGGGGCAGCATCAGATGTGGGCAGCTCAATACATCAAACATGTTGATTCTAGGCACTTTATAACTAGTGGTGGTCTTGGAACTATGGGCTTTGGCTACGGAGCTTCTATTGGCACTCAGATTGCATTGGGTAAGGATACTAGGGTCGTAATGCTTACGGGCGATGGTAGCTTTCATATGAACATGAATGAGGCCTGCACCGCTGTCTCTTATAAGCTTCCAATCATTACAGTGATCTTTAACAACTCTGCTTTGGGCATGGTAAGGCAGTGGCAGTCGGTTTTTTATGAGGGCAGATATTCGCAGACATCCCCAGATAGGCTTACCAATTACGTCAAGCTTGCAGAAGGTTTTGGAGCTAAGGGATTTAGGTGTACTACTCCTAAAGAATTTGAGGATGTGTTCGCTAAGGCGCTTGAGATGGATGGCCCTGTTTGGATCGATTGCGTGATTGACCCAGACGAGATGGTTTTGCCGATGATACCTGCAGGTGGAGTAGTGGAGGATATGATCATGGCTTGGCCAGGTCCTGGATAGGTTCGAGGTTTGGCTAGAGCTTGGCCAGACTCTGGCTAAGCTCGAGGTTGGGCTAGGCTTGAGACTCTACTCATGGCTAGGCTGAGGTGGGGGCAAGATCCCCCTGTTTAGGTTCGAGGCTTTTCCCGCAAACCCGGACACGGAAAAGCGGTAAAGCTAGTTTAAAGGCGAGTATCATAATCGACTGTGGCGATCGTGGGATCGTTCGTTGCAGCCTAGGAACTAAGGAGAATATGGAATGGCTATTAAGCAGTACTACGACAGCGATTGCAACCTTGGCGTGCTAGATGGAAAAACCGTTGCCATTATTGGCTTTGGTAGCCAAGGTCATGCCCATGCAATGAATCTGGCCGAAAGCGGCGTGCATGTGGTAGTGGGTCTTAGGAAGGGATCCTCGCATTGGCAGATGGCTGCAGATTATGCCAAGAGCAACGACAAGCTCGAGGTCATGGAGATAGCCGATGCTGCCGAGGCCGGAGATGTCGTGATGATGCTAGTTCCCGACGAGAACTGTGCCGACATCTACAAGGCGCAGATTGCAGATCATCTGCACGAGGGTAATGCACTGGCTTTTGCCCATGGCTTTAACATCCACTACAAAACCATAGTGCCACCCGAGAACGTTGACGTAATTATGATTGCCCCAAAGGGTCCAGGCCACATTGTTCGCAGGCTTTATACCGAGGGCGAGGGTTGCCCCTCCTTGGTGTGCGTTGATCAGGACTTTACTGGCAAGGCAATTGATATTGCTCTTGCTTATGCTGCAGGCATTGGAGCTGCACGGGCTGGCATTTTAGAGACCACCTTCCGTGAGGAAACCGAGACCGACCTCTTCGGTGAGCAGGCAGTACTTTGCGGTGGAGTTTCTGAGCTTATTCATGCAGGTTTTGAGACTCTTGTTGAGGCAGGCTATGCTCCCGAGATGGCATATTACGAGACCTGCCATGAGGTCAAGCTGATCGTTGATCTTATCAACGAGGGTGGTTTTGCTAAGATGCTCGATTCTATCTCCAACACAGCCGAGTATGGGGACTATCGCACAGGCAAGCGCATCATCACCGATGATGTTCGTAAAGAGATGAAGCAAGTTCTCGCAGAGATTCAAGACGGCAGCTTTGCTAGTGAATTTTTGACTGAGATGAGTCCAAATGGTGGCAGAAAGACTCACTTTCTTGCACAGCGTCGCAGGCAAAACGAGCATCCAATCGAAAAGGTTGGAGCCAAATTGCGTGCGATGATGCCTTGGCTAAACAAATAGTTACTGCTGTAAAGAGTCGCTGTAGCGCAACCATCAAACAATCGTGTCAATTCTGCTTTTACACGGAATAGGCATTTGAGTTTGTGCTTCTTTGAGCCGCCCGTCGCCCGATGTATCGGATGGCGGGCGATTTACTTGTGATTGAGCGGTTTGTGTATGGTTGAGCGCTGAGCGATTTCTTGAGAATGAGCAATTTACCTGTGCTTGGGCGCTTTACTTGTGTTTGGACAATTTGCGTGTGAGTGGGCGCTTTACTTGTGCCTGAGATTCTGGGAATAAATGAGGAGCAAAAGGAGGATGGAGATGGAGCTAAGGAGCGCCAATGTTACCAAGGGTAGTGAGCGCGCACCCAATAGGAGTCTACTCTACGCCTTGGGATACACTTCCGAAGAGTTAGATAGGCCGCTAGTTGGCATAGTTAGTGCTTATAGCGAGATAGTGCCTGGCCACATGAATCTGGATAAGCTTGCCGAGGCAGTAAAAATTGGTGTTGCGATGGCGGGAGGCACGCCGATTTTGTTTCCCTCTATCGGGGTCTGCGATGGAATAGCCATGGGACACGAGGGCATGAAGTACTCCTTGCCCTCGAGAGAGCTAATCTGTGACAGCGTGGAGACCATGGCTCTTGCACATCAGTTAGACGCTTTGGTGCTAGTTCCTAACTGCGACAAGATTGTTCCTGGAATGCTGATGGCAGCTCTGCGTCTAGATCTGCCTGCCGTGCTTTGTTCTGGCGGACCTATGATGGCAGGACGTTTTGATGGACAAGAAGTAAGCCTCTCTAAGATGTTTGAGGCTGTCGGATCTTACAAGGCGGGCTTGATTGACGAAGCTGCACTTGAAGACTGCACCCAAAATAGTTGTCCGGGATGTGGAAGCTGTTCTGGAATGTATACAGCCAACTCCATGAATTGTCTTTGTGAGGCTGTTGGTATTGCTCTTCCGGGCAATGGAACTATTCCTGCCGTACACTCTAGGCGTTTGCAGCTTGGTAAGCATTCGGGAATGGCTGTAATGGAGATGCTCAAACGTCAAATCACAGCAAGACAGATTGTCACCGAGCGCTCGATTCGCAATGCCTTAGCCTGTGATATGGCTCTGGGCTGCTCCACTAACACAGTGCTGCATCTGCTTGCAATTGCACACGAAGCTGGCATTGAACTTGATCTAGCAATCTTTAATGAGATATCTGCCAAAACTCCAAATCTTTGCCATCTAGCTCCAGCAGGTTCAACTCATATGCCCGAGCTTGACGAGGACGGGGGAATTCCCGCTGTTCAGGCGGAGCTTGCAAAGGCCGATCTTCTTGATCTAGAGGTAATCACAGTTAGCGGCAAGGCCTTGGGCGAAAATATCGCTGGCGCAAAAATGCGTGGAAATGGAGCAATCAGGCCAATAGATGATCCATTTAGCCCCACTGGTGGTCTGCAGATTCTTTGGGGAAATCTTGCTCCCAATGGTTGTGTTGTAAAGCGAAGCGCCGTTTCTCCCGAGATGCAGGTTCATATAGGTCCAGCTAGGGTTTTTGATTCTGAGGAAGATGCAATAGCGACTATCTATGCAGGACAAATTAATCCCGGCGATGTTGTTGTGATTAGATATGAGGGTCCAAAAGGTGGCCCTGGTATGCGTGAAATGCTAAATCCAACTTCTGCCCTTGCAGGAATGGGTCTAGATAAGACTGTGGCCCTTATTACCGATGGAAGATTTTCGGGAGCTTCGAGAGGTGCATCGATCGGGCATGTTTCGCCAGAGGCAGCCGCAGGAGGCCCCATAGCCCTTGTACGCGAGGGCGATGCGATCTCGATAGATATTCCGGCTGCTTGTATTAACTTAAACGTGGGTGATGAGGAGCTTGAGCGCAGACGAAGCGAGCTTGTGCAGCCACAAGCTAAGACAAACTCTGCTTGGCTAACAAGGTATGCAAGGATGGTCACGAGTGCAGATCGCGGAGCAATATTGATCTAGCCAAGCCCTTTTAGATACCCTACCTTAAACCAGACACAGAACTAAAGCTAAACTAGAAGTACTCAAGTACGACAGACTCTCAACAAAGGGTGCGCAGAATGCCGATGCTGGCGAGTTCCGCAGCGAGCGAAAACAGCTAGAAAAATCTTTCTAAAACCAAGTTCACACAAGCATAAGTATGTTTTGTAGAACAAAAAGTGCGAGCGAGGACTGCCCGAGTCCAGCGCGGCTTCTGCGCGCCCATCCGGTAATCGTTTCAATTCTGGTTTAACATGGACTTGAAATATGGGTAGAATTGCTGCCCTTGCTGACTAATCATTTCAAAGCAACGCAGGCTTGGGGGTCTGGACTAGATGGCAAAGAAAAAGGGAAGCAGAGGCGATGATCGCAGCATTGCAAGAAATCGGAAGGCCCTGCGCGACTACGAGATAATCGAGACATTTGAGGCGGGCATTGTTCTTACCGGCACCGAGGTTTGCTCGCTGCGTGAGAACGGCTGCCAGCTAGTGGACTGCTTTGTTGTGATTCGCAAAAACGAAGCCTGGCTAATAGGTGTTCATATCTCCCCTTATACCAATGGCACTTACAACAACCCCGATCCAGATCGTAATCGCAAGCTTTTGCTACACAAAAAACAGATTCGATATCTGTTAGAAAAGACTCGCGAAAAAGGAATGGCAATAGTTCCTCTAAAGCTGTACTTTGACGAGAATGGCAGGGTCAAGGTAGAAATTGGGCTTGCCAAGGGTCGAAAGAATTATGACAAGCGTCAGCTTATTGCTAAGCGCGATAGCCAGCGTGAGATAGAGCGTGCCATTAAGGAGCGCAGTCACTGATACGGACTTCTCCGAGCCGAGTTTGGCCTGAGTCTGGTCTATAGTTATGAAGTTACTGTGTCTTTAAAATGAAATTCTTTTGTATTTGAGCTTATACTGCCTCACCAGGAGGCTTTATGTCGAAAACCTGCGGTTTAGCGTAGTGAAATTTAGGAACACGACGCTCTGATTTTAAAAACATTAAAAATTTTTCGGAAAATTTTTGCCGCAGAAAAACACCATTTTATAACATAAAACGAAGCAATATTTGAGCTTGTCAAATATTGAATAATTGCAATTCTGTTTTTCCAACAAGGCTTGCTACCGGGGGATTAAGGTCAAAGTTGACAGAATCTTCGTTTGGAATCTTGGGCGTATTTTTTCAGGTCTACAGCCGAACCTGAGGGTCTATCAAGCTTTCAAAGCGTTCCTTCATACTCAAATTCTAAACTCACTAAACTTTACTTAGCTTTAAATTTGTGTAGAGTTTGTGATGTTAATTTCGTTTTACTCAAGTC
>CAZOMM010000031.1:18691-22889 GCA_964581165.1 uncultured Coriobacteriaceae bacterium | reverse complement strand
AACTGTGCTGCCAAGATGGAAGACAAGATCTCAAAAATCGATGGTGTTAGCTCAGTCAAAGTTAGCTTTATGACTTCTAAGCTTACCCTAGAAGCTGATGATTCAAGATTCGATTCAATTCTTGACGAAGCTGCAAGTGTCTGTAAAAAAATAGAACCCGACTGCGTGATAGTCCGCTAAGCAAACCAAGCAAATATAGCCTCTATGTTAAACCGCCGCCAATATAGAGTTAATCAAGCTAGAAGTACCAACAACGGCAGACTCTCAACAAAGGGTGCGCAGAATGCCGATGCTGGCGAGTTCCGCAGCGAGCGAAACTAGCTAGAAAAAACTTTCTAAAAGCAAGTTCACGCAAGAAAAAAGCATGTTTTGTAGAACAAAGAGTGCGAGCGAGGACTGCCCGAGTCCAGCGCGGCTTCTGCGCGCCCATCCAATGAACGTGTCAACTCAGGTTTAACATAAAGGCTATAGCTTGGAGCAACTTGAAGCGAGTTTGAGCTCTAGGAAACTGGCTCTATAAGCCGTCTTCTTGGGGTATCTCAGTACAACAATCAAAGCATAATAAGAAAAGAGATTGAGATGACGAGACGTCAAAAGCGTATGCTCGTGCGGATAATTATTGCCCTTGTTATCTTTGCTGTTGTTATGCTGCTGCCAATAGACAGTTGGCAAGACAGCCAAAGTGCATTGTGGCTCGAGTTTGCGCTCTTTCTAATCCCCTATCTTATTGCTGGCTATGACGTTATATGGAAGGCAATTCGCAACATTGCTCATAGGCAGTTTTTAGATGAGAACTTTTTGATGACCGTTGCCACTATTGGTGCCTTTGCCTTGGTTTTATTCCCTGAGTCCGATCCCCATATGGCCGAGGGTGCTGCCGTAATGCTCTTCTATCAGGTTGGAGAGTTTTTCCAAGGATATGCGGTTGGCAAGTCACGCAAATCCATTGCCGATATGATGGATATCGCTGCCGACCATGCAAATCTTATAGTCGATGGAAAAGCTCAAATAGTCGATCCAGAAGAAGTTTCTATTGGAGACCAAATCCTAGTTAAAGTTGGAGAGCGTGTACCACTAGACGGTGTTGTTGTTGATGGTTCCTCGCAGCTAGACACCTCTGCTTTAACCGGAGAGTCTGTGCCCAGAATTGTTGATGTTGGCACCGAAGTCTTATCTGGATGCATCAATATGACAGGCGTTTTGACCCTTAAAGTTCAAAAGCCCTATCACGATTCCACAGTATCTAGAATTCTTGAGCTTGTGGAAAATGCCTCTGAGAAAAAGGCTCGAACCGAGAACTTTATTACTCGCTTTGCAAAGTATTACACCCCAATAGTTGTTGCCCTAGCGATATGCCTAGCTATTCTTCCCCCGCTTTTGGCTGGAGGGGCATGGAACGATTGGGTGCAGCGAGGCTTAACATTCTTGGTTGTTTCTTGCCCCTGCGCACTAGTTATATCTGTGCCACTATCGTTTTTTGCTGGCATTGGAGGCGCATCAAAAGCTGGCATTTTGGTTAAGGGCGGAAACTACCTAGAAGCACTCGCTCAAGTTGACACTGTGGTCTTTGACAAAACCGGAACTTTAACTGATGGAACCTTTAATGTTGTGGCTGTTCATCCTGTTGCTGATATCGATCCAGATAGACTGCTTTCGATGGCAGCACATGCCGAGGCCTATTCAAATCATCCAATTGCTGTTTCTATCCGCGATTCGTATACGGGAGAAATCGACACCGATCGAATCATGGACGTACGCGAGCAAGGTGGTCATGGAGTAACTGCAAAGGTTGATGAGCATGTTGTAGCTGTTGGCAATGCAAAACTCATGGAGCAGTCGGGGGTGCAGTGGTATAGCTGCGAGTTAACAGGAAGCATCATGCATGTTCTTATAGATGGTGAATATGCAGGACATATTGTTATTGCAGATGTTGTTAAGTCCGATGCTGCTCAGACCATTGGTGAGCTTAAAGATTCTGGTGTCAAAAAGACCGTAATGCTGACAGGCGATTTAGAAGAAGTTGCATCTGCGGTCTCGGACAGCATCGGGATAGATGAATATCATGCTCAGCTGATGCCTCAGGATAAGGTTGAGATAGTCGAGAGGCTCTTAGGGCAAGAGTCGGAGCGAGGAAAGCTTGCTTTTGCAGGTGATGGAATCAACGACGCACCGGTATTAACGAGAGCAGATGTTGGTATTGCAATGGGTGGAGTTGGGTCTGACGCTGCAATTGAGGCTGCCGACATTGTGCTCGTAGACGACAAACCTTCCAAGATTGCACAAGCAATTCGCATAGCACGCAAAACTATGTCGATAGTGTGGCAAAACATCATCTTTGCAATTGGTGTAAAAGTGGTGATCCTAGTGCTGGCAGCTCTTGGAATTGCAAATATGTGGATTGCAGTATTTGGTGATGTTGGAGTAGCAGTATTGGCAATTCTTAATGCCATGCGCTGCATGAGCCTCCCAAAACAAATTAGCTAGAACCTAGCTAGAAACATGAGTGCAACCCTAAGAGGCGGTCCTCGCTCGCACTCCCTGTTTTACCAAACAAGGCTACCCCGATAGTCACAAGCAAACGAAACGGCACCTGGTAGATGTTTAAAAACCAGGTGCCGTAGCTAAATTCCGGAGAAGGGATCAACGCTCAATAAATTGGCTGCTAAGCCTAAAGCCCAAACCTTTCTCAGAAACGTATCTCAGAAGCGCATCCTAGAAACGCGGCTTTGCTTGAACACTCACCCATTGCTCGGTGGTGAACTTATCAAGAACCCAGTCGGCATTAAAACGCCCCACACCCGACTCTTTCTCGCCACCAAACATACACTGAGGCTCATCGTTGATGGATTGATCATTAACATGCACCATGCCGCTTTCGATGCGTTGAGCTAGCTCCATGCCATGGTACAAATCGCTTGTAAACACACTTCCAGAAAGACCGTAGGCTGTATCGTTTGCTATGTTGATCGCCTCATCCTCATCCTGAACTTTGATAAGGCAGCAAACCGGGCCAAATACCTCGTTGCAAGAGGCTGGCATGTCGTTACTGCAGTCTGCGAAGATCCACGGATATACAAGATTTCCCTCGGTACGGCCCTCGAGTGCAACACGCGCGCCTGCTGCAATGGTGTCTTTTACGTAGCCTTCGATTGATGCTACCTGATCGGAATTGATGATGGGGCCTATAAATACCTCTGGATTAGATGGATCGCCTACCACGAGATGAGATGCAGCCTCAACAAAGGCTTTCTCAAAATCGGCATAAACCGATGACTCGATAATGATACGGTTGAGCGCCATGCAGACCTGACCTTGGTGGAAGAATGCTCCAAAGCATGCCGCAGCAGCTGCCTGTTGGATGTCGGCATCTTTGAGGACAATCATCGCGTTGTTTCCGCCAAGCTCTAGCGAAACATCTTTGATCTTTGATCCCGCAAGCTCACCGATGCGCTTGCCTACAGCAGTTGAACCAGTAAACGAAATAAGGGATGGAACAGGATGCTCAACGAAGTAATCCCCGATTTCACTTCCACGTCCCGCTACAACATTTACAACGCCATCGGGGAATCCCGCACGCTCGAAAAACTCAGCAATAAGGAAGGCTGATGCAGGAGAATCAGAGGAAGGCTTTAGTACTACGGTATTTCCAGTTGCAACAGCGGGTACAACCGAACGGATAGCCAAGACCAAGGGCACATTCCAAGGCGCTATAACACCAATTACTCCCTTTGGTTTTTTAAAGATATAACTATCTTTGCCAGGAATATCTGATGGTATGATCTGGCCTTTCATTCTGTAGGGAAAGGCCGTCGCTTGCCGTGTAATGGCAGGACAGGTGACGCATTCAAATCCGACTTTCGGAGCAGTCGAGCCACCTTCTTCAATAAGAACAGAAGCAATGTCGTCCTTCATCTCCTCCATCACGCTTGCAAGCTTGTCAAGAAGTGCTACTTTTTCGGCAGGAGGAACCTGTTCCCAGGCAGGCTGTGCAGCCTTAGCGGCAGCATATGCCTCATCAATATCCTTAGTGCTTGCCGCACGGTAGGTGTACAGCAGGTCTCCTGTTAAAGGATTGCGGTTTTCTAAGACACTATCGCTCGTGCCTTCTCTCCATGTGCCTGCAATGTATTGCTTGTCGTATACTTTCATGCATCGCCTCCTTGTGGCTAACTCCATATGGCCAACTCCATATGGCTAA
>CAZOMM010000031.1:0-18591 GCA_964581165.1 uncultured Coriobacteriaceae bacterium | reverse complement strand
TTTCATGCATCGCCTCCTTGTGGCTAACTCCATATGGCCAACTCCATATGGCTAATTTATTCAAGACCTTAGCTATTCAAGGCCTCATCGACGGCTACAGCAACTGCAACTGTAGCGCCTACCATAGGGTTGTTGCCCATTCCAATAAAGCCCATCATCTCAACATGAGCAGGCACCGAAGACGAGCCTGCAAACTGAGCGTCAGAATGCATGCGGCCTAGAGTGTCAGTCATGCCATAAGATGCAGGACCTGCGGCCATGTTATCGGGATGTAGAGTTCTGCCGGTTCCTCCACCAGATGCTACCGAGAAATACTTCTTGCCCTTCTCCACACACTCTTTCTTATAAGTGCCTGCAACTGGATGCTGAAACCTTGTTGGATTAGTGGAGTTTCCTGTAATAGATACGTCCACATCCTCCTTGGCCATGATCGCCACACCCTCGCGAACATCGTCGGCACCATAGCAGCGAACATCTCCGCGCTCCCCTGCCGAATAGCGCTTCTCACGCACTACTTCAAGCTCTCCCGTGGAGTAATCAAACTGTGTTTGCACATAGGTAAAGCCATTGATCCTAGAGATAATCTGGGCAGCATCCTTGCCAAGCCCATTTAGAATTACGCGCAGAGGTTCATTGCGAGACTTGTTTGCATTGCGAACGATACCAATTGCGCCCTCTGCTGCAGCAAAACTCTCGTGCCCAGCCAAAAACGCAAAGCACTTGGTGTTGTCGCGAAGTAGCATTGCCCCAAGATTGCCATGGCCAATTCCTACCCTACGATCGTCTGCAACAGAGCCAGAAATACAAAAAGACTGGAGACCCAGTCCAATTTTTTCAGCTGCCTCGGCTGCATTTTTTACGGAAGACTTAATCGCAATTGCAGCACCTGCAGTATAGGCCCATGCAGCATCCTCAAAGCAAATTGGCTGCACAGCCTTAACAATGTCATAAGGAAGAGTTTTCATTCCTGCATCTACACAAATATCACGAGCATTCTCCAAGCCCGAGATTCCATACTCGGCAAGTACGGAATCAATTTTGTCGATGCGTCGCTCTCTGCTCTCAAACTCAATCATTTTTACTCCTCCCTCGGGTCGATGTATTTAGCAGCCTCATCGAACCTGCCATATCTGCCCGAAGAGGACATCAGGGCCTCGTTAGCATCTTTACCCTGCTTGATGGCCTCCATCATTTTGCCAAGGTTTACATACTCGTATCCGATGATCTCATCGTCGGCATCCAAGGCGAGTTTAGTTATATAACCCTCGGTAATTTCTAAATATCTAGGACCTTTAGATCTGGTGCCATATGTGGTACCGACCATCGAACGATCGCCCTTACCAAGATCATCGATTGCCGAACCCACAGGAAGACCACCTTCAGAAAAAGCAGTCTGTGAACGCCCGTAGACAATCTGCAAAAAAAGCTCTCTCATGGCCACATTGATTGCATCACAGACCAAATCGGTGTTAAGCGCCTCGAGGATGGTTTTACCAGGCAGAATCTCTGCTGCCATCGAAGCAGAGTGAGTCATTCCAGAACAGCCTATAGTCTCTATTAGAGCCTCTTCGATAATTCCATCTTTAACATTGAGAGTAAGCTTGCATGCGCCCTGCTGAGGTGCACACCAACCAACTCCATGTGTTAAGCCACTGATATCAGCAATCTCTTTGGCTTTGACCCACTTTCCCTCCTCGGGAATTGGGGCTGGCCCGTGGCAGGCCCCCTGAGCTACAGGGCACATATTCTCTATCTGTGATGTATAGATCAAAGCGCCACATCCTTTCCCAAAACTACAATCTCCAAGCTAAGCCAAGCTAAGCGGAGTGTTTTGTGTAAAACATAAGCCTAATAGAGGAAACAAAAGCTAACTCTAAAAAGCCACCCTATGTTAAACCAGGTATGCTGTGTTGCGCTACTCTGCGCATGTACCGATGGACAAGCCTCGTATGCCCCTTAAACAAACTAGCTTCGAGCAGTACTTGAATATCTGCGAACTATAATCCGAGTGTCGTAAAACTGTGAGTGGAACAAAGCTTTCTCTTAAACCGTCAAAATGTCTCTTAAAAAGTGTGTTGGGGTACATGCAAGAAAGGTACGTTAAACGCATATCCTGTGGAATAGATAATTGCTTTGTGGTGAGGCAGGGTGCCAGAGCTATTTTGGTTGACACCTGCAAAAAGCGAGGCAGGCAAAAAGTCATGCGTGAGGCCATACGCGAGGGCGTGTCGCTAATTGTTCTTACGCATGGGCATTATAGTCATATCTGTAATGCTAAAGCCATTGCCACGGAGCTTGATATCCCTATTGCAATGCACTCCGCCGATGTTGACCTGATCGCCGACAACGGACTTATAAAACTCCATGCAAACACACTTCGAGGCCATTTAGGCCTCGTTCCTGTGAATAAGCTGTTTAAGCATCTTAGTATCGAACAATTCTTCCCCGATCTTTTTCTTCAAGAAGGCGATAGTCTCTTGCCCTTTGGAATCGATGCCAAGGTAATTGAACTCCCCGGTCACACTATG
This sequence comes from uncultured Coriobacteriaceae bacterium, assembly GCA_964581165.1. GTDB lineage: Bacteria > Actinomycetota > Coriobacteriia > Coriobacteriales > CADBOM01 > CAZPAN01. The sequence goes on along the minus strand of CAZOMM010000031.1, from coordinate 16,063 downwards.
GGTTCTATTGGTTTGGACATCTGGGGGACGGACCTAATTGTTGGTGATGCCTGCATGAGCCTTCCTACTGCTTCTAAGGCAATTGTCTATGGCAATAGGGAGACTATGGAATCGACTTGCCGCAAAATTACGGCGCTTGGTGAGCGCATGGTGCATACAGGGCACGGTAAATCGATTCCTAATAGAGTGTGGTAGCTTGGCGCTTAATGCTTAGTGTTTGGGCGCTTAGCCAGAGCTTACTGCTCAATGCTTAGCGAGAGCTAGCGCTTACTGCCCGATGCTCAGTGTGAGCTAGCGCCATCTTGCAGCTTGCCTTCTGCGTTTACCATTAGCGCTCCGTATGTTTTGCAGAGATCTGTAATTTGCTGCCTTAAATCCTCGGAACAATCTGAAACATTAACAAGTGTCACACCTGGATAGACTCTCAATGCCTGTTCTAAAACAGAAACAGCCTCTAAAGCGCTAGCTTGAGTATCGGGAATCAAGATAAGAGGACAGGAATTTACTAGTTCAAGTACATCCCATATATCAAAATCAGCTGCAGTACATTCGAGAGTTTCTGCGCTTGGAGTATCCAAGTCGAAATAGCCATTTGAATCTAAAAGCAGCATTGAACTCATAGATGTAGCTGCTACAAGGCGTTTGCGAGGATGATCGACAGCTTGCGTTTGCTCAAAAGATTGCTCGTTTAGTTGTTCGTTCAAGCGCTCAGTATTTCTACTTTTAACTGCCTTGGCAATTGCAGATGTGAATTCAGGAGTTGATCCACAGCAAGATCCCAAAATAAGAGCGCCCAGATCTATCATCTCGTCTGTAATTGCTGCCATTTCTTCGGCTGTGCCCGGGTATATTGCCGAACCGTCTGGCTGAGCAATAGGAAGCCCCGCATTTGCTTGCACAATCAGAGGCAGATCTGTGGCCTCAGACATCTGACGGATGATATCTCGTGTCTCATTAGGACCAAGGCCGCAGTTAGAGCCAATAACAGAAGCACCCAAAGCAGTAGCTACAACAGCAGCAATGTCGGGAGGAGTAGAAGAAAGCGGCATTCTTCCGCCCAAATTAAAGGTGCAGCTAACAATCATTGGGAGATCGCATTCTGCACGAACTGCAAGCATTGCGCACCTAAGATCGGCAACATCAATAAAGGTCTCAAGGATAATTGCATCGGGAGGCTCACTTGCAGACAGTAGTGCTCTTACATGTCTTCGATACAAGCTATAAGAGCGCTCAAAAGAGGTATTACCCAAAGGTTCTAAAACAAGTCCGCTAGGCCCCATATCTGCAAGCAATACCGCATCTGGATTAGCCTGCCTTGCAAGTTCAACACTTGCAGCAATTGATTCTTGTACCCGCTTAATCTCCTTGGGATCATCTGATGTACAAACTGCAAAAGAATTTGTGGTTACACAGGTGGCACCTGCTGTTGCATACATTGAGTGCACCTGTCTCACAATATCTGGAGAGCTTAGGTTAAGTAAAAGACTGCCTGTAGACACATCTGCCCCAAGCGAAAGAAGCATTGTTCCCATTGCGCCTTCGGCAACCAAAATATTAGACCTAGTATTTAGAACTTCTTGCAGGTCTATCTTTTTGTCCTGGATGTCCACTTTGGCTCCCCTCGACTCCCTCATTAAATGAAAACTTTTTCTGCTAAAGCAAAATTGACACGATTACTGGATGGCTGCGCAATCAATACACGCCTGCGCACAATATACACCTGCTTAATCAATACGCGCCGTCTTAGTCTAGATCGGCCCATAAAAGCCTGCCTATAGTCAAAACATAGATCATGAAAGCCTCTCGTAAAAGCTCTATTGATATTCCCTCATCTGGACCGTGCATGGCCCCAAGCCAATCTGGTTTTTTAACCCAGGGCTTTTCTGGGCCAAAGCTAGCAGCTTTGCTAAACATTCTTGCATAAGTGCCTCCACCCATGGTAAAGGGAGAAGCATCCTCGCCGGTTGTTTCGTTGTAAGCACTAAGCAGTGCCTGTATTTCGGCAGAGTTTGGATCCACCAAAAATGGAGGCTTATCCAAAGTGAGCTTGGCCGTACCTCCGGCTCTTTGACTTAACTCATTACAGCGGCTAAGAATTGTCGAGGATTCAATAGTGCTGGGATAACGAACATCTAAGGTTTGAGTTAGCTTATCGCCCTGCTTAGAGATAATTCCGCAGCAAAGAGTTAGAGGCCCAAAATCGTCATCTGATGAATCTATACCTAGGCTCGATCCATCAGTATGCTCACAAGCATCCTTTACAAGACTCAAAAAAGCTGCCTCATCCGAATTGCATAGTTTTGTTTTAAGCAAAAAGTCGGCAAGAATTCCTATTGCATTAATCCCCTCATTGGGAGTTGAGGCATGGGCAGACTTTCCCTTGGCAACAATTAAGACTGCATCTGAGCAATCACTAGAAACTTCTATACCCGAGATATCTGAGCAAGAACTCGATAGTTCAATTAAAGATTGAGGATCTGAGCAGGCAAGCTTAGCCTGAGCAATTCCTGGAACCGCGTTTACTGCAAGTCCACCCGAAATCTCAAGGATTGCAGCATTTTGAATTGGCGCGCTATGGATCTCTAAATTAGCAATTCCTTTTTCTCCATAACAAACCGGAAAATCAGCATCAGGGGTAAACAGAAAGGCAGGGTCGGGATAACGCCGGCGATACTCAATAACATCTCCCATGCCAGTTTCTTCGTTGCAGCCAATCAAAAAGCGGACAGTACGAGGAGGCTTAAGTCCTTTGGAGGCAAAGAACGAGACCCAAAAAGCAACCGCATGCAAAGCTATAAGGGTAGGACCTTTGTCATCGGCTACTCCCCTGCCAAGAAGATAGCCATCGCGCTCTGTTATATCAAAGGGATTAACTGTCCAGCCAGGGCCTGCATCTACCACATCTACGTGGCCTATTATTCCTATCTGAACAGGGCTTTGTCCTTCAAAATCTGCAATTCCAATATAGCCATCCATATTCTGAGTGCTAAGTCCAAGGTTTTCGGCGATATTCAAAGCACAAGACAAAGCCTCTGCAGCTTTAGGGCCAAAGGGCATGCCTTTACGAGCAGCAGTTAAATCTTCAATACTAGGTATCTTTACCAAAGTGCTGATATTGCTAAGCATCTCTTCCCAATGAGCATCAAGATAATTTTTAGCAAGCTTTATGATCTCTTCTTGCTCGTATGACCCAAGATTTGCCAATTCTGTCTCCTTAGAACCAAAAGCTCGAATGCTTTGTGCACAACTATCTATACGAAACCACGCGCAGGCCACCTATGTACATAATCAGCTAAGCTCGAGCCAGTGTAATTGCTTGGCCTTGATATTCGAGCTGCAGTGTTTGAGCAGACTCATCATATGAAAGAGAGTAAGTATCGGTATCGTCAGAAGAAATAATAACTGCGTCCTGTTCTTCTGATGGAGCCCAGGTAAGTGATGTGCCCTCAATAGGATTGCTGCCCGTGGAAGTCATTGTTACTGTTCCATCATAGTTAAGATTTATAGTTAAAACATCGGCACCAGAAGTTCCAAGGTCAGCAAAGTCCTCGTCTGTATAGACAGTTCCATTTCCCATATCAAACTCTACAAGAATCCAAGTACCTGCAAAATTTATGTCCTCGGCAGTAGAGCAAGCTACCAAAATCGGGGCAGCACATAAAAGCATGCAAGCTGCTATTGCCAAAATAATTCTATTTCTCATACATCCGCCTATAAAAAGCTAAAAATCAGAAACCTATATATGCTTGGCACAGCACTAAAAATAAAAGGCACCCGACTAATCGAATGCCTTTTGAGTATATGGTTAGACAAAAGTTCTATTCGCTTGACTCATCTGTTGAAGCCGAATCATCATCGCTGCTGGAGTCATCAGTTGCGTCATCGGAATCGGTATCTGTAGCAGTATCGGCTGTATCCCTAACAAACCAGATAGTCTGGCCAGAATCCTCAACAGTGAGTTCGATGGTATCATCCTCGGCGCTATAGACTACAGGAAAAGCATTACTACCCGAGCTGTCAGTTATGTTAAGGCCTGTGGAGGTTGCTTCCCAAGTAGCGTCCGTGCCATCGAGCATGTCGCTACCAACAACAACAAACTCAACTGAACCATCGGAGCCAAAGGTAATATACGCGATATCAGCCGGTTCCATATCAAGAGTACTTAGGCCCAAGTCGTCTGCAGTGGTAACTTCTCCAGAACCATCATCCATTGAGCTAAAGACCCATGTTCCCGTGTAGTCAACACCATCACTTGTCTCGTCTGAAGAATCACTGGAACAGCCTACAGCAGTCGCGAGTAAAGCTAGACAAAAAGCCGCCGTAACAACAATGGTGAACCTCTTTTTCATATTTTTGCAACCTTCCTTTTGTTTGCTATGTCTGGCCTAGAGCTAGTTTTTGAACCAGCAAAGCTAAACCGGTGCGCGACCCCCTGCCGCGCGACTATCGGAAGTATAGCGCAGCTATCCGACATTTCCTAAAGCAGCACCCCGGGCAGTGCCTATCACACGAAATCCCAAAGTAAGCGAATTCCCATAAAGCGTAGGAGCCACCTTAGTTTGCAGCTCAGTGCTTATATCAAGACTTCCCAAAGCGCCACGGGCACGAGCCTCTTGTTCGGCATCTATTTTTGCCTGCTCTATGGCAAATGCTATTGCAGCATCCTGTTCCCTTATAAGCTTATTGCCCGAAGAAGCATGAACCATATAACCAGTAATTCCCCCAGCATCATAGCGAGTAGCAATTTCAATGCTTACTGTGGCAGAAACATCTGCAATTGCAGCCCCAATTGCATTGGCCACCTCAGCATTCTTGGGAATAACGCATTCAACTCCCATCGCTTGTGCAACGTCGGGCAGCAGCACATGAGTAGGAGCACCAATTCCAACAAGTGTGGTCTTGGTATCAAAGAGAACCTCGAGCATTGTTTTTGCAGCAGGCTCTCCCGTAGCAGCAAATTTATCCCAGCTAAGCTGCAATAAATCCTTAAGCTGCCTATCTACACCATTGCCGCAGATCTTGGGGTAGCGATACTCCAAAAGCGAATACATGACACACTTATACAGCCGTTCTTTGGCCATCATATATATCGAGTCGCAAATTTTAGGAATTACAGCATCTATTTCTTCTTCTGTTTTAACTGTATAGAGATTACGCGCAAAATATCTAAGAGCCATCGCAGAAGCTCTGGAGTCAAAGCGAGTAAAATCGCCCTTTAGATGCATGATATCTGTGGGAGTAATGCCACAGCGCATAACAATACCCTCGTCTTCGAGGCGCTCTGGCCTAAAGGTATAGGGGTTATAGCGCTCATCGCCAATCATCATAGGACCATCAGATAGCAGATCGATTATGCGCTTTTCGGGTTCTGTAAAACCCTCTAATGTATCTGGGGTTCTAAGAAGATAGAGAAACTCATTTAAAGGATGAACAGACCTTCTCATGTCGTGCGTAAGAAGCTCTAGACTCTCTAAGACCTCGGGCTGATAAGTAGCAAGGGTGCAAAGCGGAACAACCCTTTGAGCTCCAAGACTAAGCTTACCCTCGTTTACCCAAACGCGGCTATCTCCACCAAGTCCATAAGTGTTGATAAACACGCCTTTAACCTGGGTTTTCCAGCCACCAATCTTGATACTTTCCGTCATTGCAGGAATACCGTTTTCAACGATGGAAATATCTGTGGTAGTGCCTCCGATATCTATGATCATGCAATCATCGATTTTGCTTATTCCTTTGCCGCCAATAACGCTAGCAGCAGGTCCACTAAGAATTGTTTCGACAGGCTTTGAGCGAGAAAGCGAGGTGGTCATAAGGCTGCCATCGCTTCGAAGAATCATCACAGGAATATCAAGTCCTCGCTGGTCTAGCACCTCGCCAACAGCGGCTATAAATTGTGATATTACCGGGAGCAACCTAGCATTAAGAAGCGCTGTTGCACCTCTCTCAATAAAGTTGAGTTCGCTGGCCAGATCGCTTGCCATAACAATGGGAATGCGGAGCTTTTCTTCAAAATATTCGGCTCCACGTTTTTCGACTGCTGCATTGTTTCTAAGAGCATGAACCTCAGAGATTGCCAGTGACTGCGCGTCATCAAAAAACGCTTTATTCTCAGAATAAAGCGCATCCCAGTTTGGTTCGTCGATGACAGTACCGTCAAAGCTGCCATTGGTATCTAGACATAAAACATCTGCTGGATCAATTCCATACTTTGCACGCAAATCGATACGATCAAGCATCTGCTGGGGCAAACCCAACAAGAGCAACTTGCCACGTCCTCCTCTGCCTTCTACGCAGGCATTGGTTGCCAAGGTAGTGGATAGGGATATCGAGACTGCCTGAGACAAAAGCTCGGCATCAATAAAATCCAAGGAGCGCTCAATACACTTACTTAGATCTTCTTTGCTTGTAAGTGTTTTATTTTTTGCTAGAACTTCTCCGCTAGAAAAATCAAAGGCTACCACATCGGTGTAGGTACCACCGGTGTCTATACCGATGCCAAGTTTCATTAAGTCCTCCGTTCGCGCCAAGGCTATAGGCATGCCAAGTCAAAGCCAAAGCCAAAGCGACACCCAGTTGACGCCGAGTTAATGCCTAGGTGATGCTTGGGTGATGCCTCTTAGGTGGTGTCAAAGTGACAAGTAGGTGATGCTTGGGTGATGCCTCTTAGGTAATGCCAAAGTGACAGCTAGTTGATGCTTGGGTGATGCCTAGGTGATACTCAGGTGATGCCCCTTAGGTGATGTCCAGGGCATCAGTTATCAAAGCCACCAGCTCGCTTCCAAACCTTCCACTTCCTCCAAAAAACCTAAGCTCCTCAATCTCTGAAGAATACTTGGCCAATAGCTCAATAGCAGCCTGATTGTTGTTGGAAGTTAAAAGCAAAACCGAGCTACTTTTACCCTGAAGAACTCCACCTACAAGTGCATCGATTCCAGTGGAACCATCTGCTACAGCCACATGGTTCCAATCCAAATATCCACTGTTAACGGCCCACTCAGCTATACTGCAAGAAGTTTCGTACCTATTATTTCCCCAAATTCGAGTGGCACTTTGGGCTAATGTTCCGTTAGTTGCTAACGAAGCAGCATCCAACAAGGAATTAATAAAGCTCATAGTACGCGTAGAAACACTTGCAGTTCCCCCTATAACTACAACTTGGCTGTTAGCAAATTCATCAAGAAAGATCTCTATTTGCGAACTACTAAATGTTCCAGAACCGCTAGTAATAAAAATCGGGAAATGCTGTGAAAAAGCAATGGAAGAAATCGAGAGACTATCGGCAATGCTATATCCATTGGTGATAAAAACCAGATTGTTATTCCAGTCTCCATAGTTTTGGCCATAGCTGTAGATAAGTGCCTGGGTATCCATTCTGCTATCCCCTGCAAGCCTGTCTTCTATAGTAAAGCCGGCTGAAGTCAGTTGCCTTTCGACATTTGCGCTTACAGAAGCAGTGCCTCCAATGATAACTACATTTTGTGTGCCAAGCTCCTCTAAGGCTGAGCTTGTACTTTCCGGAAGCTCATCAACTTTTGTGAGCAGAATAGGAGCATCCATTAAGCCCGCTAGCGAAGAAGCAGAAATTGAATCTGCCATTTTGTCGCTTGCGCCAGATGCAATTAGAACTGTCTGCGCACCATCGGGATAGGCTGCAAGAGCAATTTCGGCTGCTGTCTCATAGCGATCGTCTCCATAAAGCCAAACAAGCTCTGTATCAGATGCTGCTTGGGAATCAAACGGAAAAGTTAGGGTTCCAGCACAGGCAAGCACAAGTGCTAGTGTTATCTCTAAAAGTCGAGAGCGTGCTCTCTTTAAATTTTCATCTAAAGATCTTTTATTGCTCTTTGTGCTAATCAAGCCTTTTCCTTCCTTAACAAAGCCCCATCAAACTCAAACAGACCAAATGAATCAAATGAACCAAATGAACTTTCGTTTAAAGCTAGATCAAGTTAGATCAATCAAGCCCTAGATCAAGCTAGATCAATCAAGCTAGATCAATCAAGCTAGATCAAAAATCACATCTCTAAAATTCCGTTAGTAATCGATGTGGCCACTCTGTTCTTGTTAGCGACATAAACTCTCATGTCATACGAGCTGTCGACAAAACAGGTCTCGAGCAAAACCGCAGGCAAGCTTCCACTAAGTACTGCCACTGCTTGAGTTATTTGACCTCTATCACTTAGACCAGTTCCAGAGACTAAATAAGGATGAATGACATCTTGGATATAAGAAGACCAGCAAGAAGCATTCCTATCGTGGATTAAAGACATCGACCCAGAACCGCCGCCAGAGTTAAAGTGAATCGAAACTATCGCATTGCAATCTAGGGCTATTGCTTCGGCATGTCTGTAGTAATAAGGGCCACCATCATCGTTAAGGAATACATCCACGCCGGCTGCAGTTAATCTATTAGCCACCAAGGTAGCCAACTCAACATTTAACTCTGCCTCTCTATAAGAACCCGAAACTGCTCCTGGATCATAGGCACCGTTGCCCGTGTTGTTATATCCATGGCCAGCATCTACATAAATCTTGACTCCCTCAATATCCATGAGATCAAAGCCAAGTTCTAGAGCAATATCGTTGCGCGTTAACTGAGAAACTGCAGCCGTGCCACCAAAAACCCTCACAGCACTTACAGACCGCGATGACAGTGTACTAAGCGTGCTTGTATTCGAATCTGAAATTAAGAGCAGCACAGATCCTGTTGTACCTTGAAGCACTCCACCCACCAAAGCATCGCTTGGGGATGTTCCACTGGCAAATGCAGCATAATTCCACGAAAGATAACCGTTACTTACTTCCCATCTAGCAACGAGAGATGAGGTTTCGTATCTATTGTTGCCCCCAAGTTGCACAACATTCGAAAGGTTGTAGCTTCCAGTAGAAACAGCGCAAATACCGTCAAGATAACCAATCACTTCTTCGGAAATTAGACCCGATCCACCAACTGCCACAAAGCTTTCTATACCAGAGTTAAGTAGAGCCTCACATTGCTCATCACTAAAAGCTCCATCGCTTGGCAGCAAAAACAGAGGCGCTGCCTCACTAAAAGCCAAAGAGGAGATAGACAGGGCATCGGGATAATTACTACCCGTTGCCACAAGGCCCAAGGATAGATTCCATAGGTCGCGTTCAAGGCCATAGCTAAATACTTCTAATTGAGTTTCGTAGCGATCATTACCATAAAGCCGGCTGACTGTATAACCCGAAGAGCTCAATAATTCTTCTACCGATTCACTAACTCTGGAGCTTCCCCCAACAATAAGGATGTCAGAAACACCAAGCTCATCTAAAACTTCGCTTGTATCACTTGGAAGGCTCGAAGTTCTGGTGTAAAGAATAGGACAGTCGATAGCGCCTGCTAAAGAATTAGAAGTTAGGGAGTCTGGCCATGCTCCATTTTCTCCACAGACGATTATTGCATAGCCACTTGACACTCCATTTGGAAAAGCGGAGCGAGCAATCTCGGCTGCTGTAGCATAGCGATTATCTCCATGGATTGAATCAACCTTGTATTCGCTTTGAGCAACTGAAAGAGTAGAAGCGGTGTTTGAAGAAGTGTCCTCAGCTTCAGCCTCAGCCTCAGCCTCCGACTCTGCTTCTTTTGCAGCCTCTTCTGCTAGGGTTTCTTCGATGGCAGGCATTCCTTCGACACCGTTTTCGAGCGCCTGCTCAATTTCTTCGTCAGATGCTATGTAGGTCTCATCGGTACAGTCTGCAGTATCTGTTAAATCATCTAAGCTTATTTGATCACTGGACAATTCACTTGTTTGATCAGCGGAGTCTAAAATCTCAATCTCTAAGCTTGTAGAGTCTGATTGAGTAGCCCAGGCTGGAATGGATCCGGACAACACCATCGTACATGCCAATACTACGCACAAAACCTTAGTCTTTCGCATAATCCCCTCGTAACTTAAATAATTTAAATAATGATTCCACCCATTGACTCCTCCATCAAAGCGAATAACTCTAGGGCGCTAAAACGGAATAGCTCTAGGACACTAAAGCGCCTAGAGTTAACCCAAAAGAATTTTAAGTTGATTTTAGAGTCATAAAGTTTTTTGTTTGTAGTTCGTTTGCAAAACAGCTAAAAAGTATAGCAAATAGCATCAAGAATCTGGATGGCGTAGTGTTGGATGATGTTTCCAAAATTTCCATCCATATCATCATCGTCACGACTACCTTGGTCTAGGTCGATCTTAATTACGATACGCCCTTCTTTTTTGTCGGACAGAGCAGCAGTGGCAATCCTAAAACGGGTTACAAGTTCAGCAGGCCCATCAAAAACGACAACTGGAGCACCCACAGGGTCGGGCAAATCGCTAGAAATTATTTCTATCATGGTCATTGTGCTCGTAGGAGGCTCCGACAAAGAATCTGCGCTGACCAATTTAGACATCTTGCTTGTTGCAAACGCTAGGTTAGAAATCCTAGATGCTATCTCTCTAGTTATTGCATCTGTACCGTAGATACAAATGGGATTGTTCTCGAGAACCTCAGCCGCTCTAGCAAACATCAATTCTCCAGAATCTACCCCGATGGGATTTTTATCCTTATAAGCCCAGTGAAGACGTTCTATGGCTCTATAAGTTGCCATGCCCACGATGCCATCAGAATCGATACCCATGTTTGCCTGAAAGTCTCGGACGGCCTTTTCTGTAAAAGCCCCAAAGATAGAATCGTGCGTTCCGCAACTGAAACCAAGGGTCGAAAGTATCTGTTGAAGCTCGCCAACATCATGGCCATGAAAATACGGCATACGAAGATACAAGGTGCGATCTCCAAGCTTAAAAGATGCATCGACCAAAGCTGCCCATGTCATTGCATCAACAGTATCTCCTGGCTCTAGACCGTGATCTTGCCTAAATGCAGATACGGCAGATGCAGTGATGTCGCCGTATATTCCATCAACTCCAGGTATCTCTACGGATGGATCTTGTTGACTGCCAGAAGTTTCTACGGATGGATCTTGTTGGCTGCCGGAAGTTTCATCCTCGCTTATAAGTTGGTATCCCAAACCTGCCAGCCTGCGTTGAACATCCTCTACAGCAGGGCCTACGTCTCCAGGGCGAATAGTCTCCATTAGTTGACCCTCCTATCTAAGACGGTCAACAAAGTAATCTGCCATAGACATAAAAATTGTCTTTGGTTCTTCGGCTATATCTGTATCTTGCAACAATGTCTTTGCCTCGTTAACGAGGGATTGTGCATAGGATTTAGCTGCCTTAATGGATCCGCCCTCCTCCATTATTTCTACAGCTCTTTGTAAAGATTCAGGCTCAGAAGTCTTGGAATCTAGAATAGAAATAAGTTCATCTCTATATCTTGAATTCGAAAGCGCATGGACAACCATAAAGGTTCGCTTGCCTTCGGTAATATCGCTGCGAAAATCTTTACCTAAGACTTCTTCGTTGCCCAAAAGATTCAAAAGATCATCTTGTATTTGAAAAGCAAGGCCAATAAGAGCCCCAAAATTACGAAGAGTTGATATCTGCTCCTCTGTTCCCCCACCAACAATTGCACCAACAGCCAGAGGAACAGCTCCCGAATAACATGCAGTTTTGCGATTTGCCATAAGTAGATAGTCTTCTACTGTGATGTCATATCTGCCATCACGAGCCCATCCTATGTCTAGGGCCTGTCCCTCTATTGTGGTCTCATCCATATCAACAAGCTCAGCGACAAGTCTGAGCTTGATATCATCGGGAAGAAAAGGATCATGGACAACGGATGACATAACGCTAGATAAAGCCAGATCGCCTGCATTTATGGCTATGCCTAAGCCCTGAGAAATATGCATGCATGGCTTGCCGCGTCTTGTTGTGGAATCATCGGCGATATCATCGTGTATAAGGGCTGCGGTGTGAAAATGCTCGATAGCCATTGCCGAAGAAATAGCATCACGAAAATCTCCACCAACTGCCGCACAAGCCAAAAGACACATTAGTGGCCTGTGTCTTTTTCCTGCATTTGAAATGTAATCCGACAGCGGATCATAGAGATACTTGCGTATATCTTGGTTGGTCTCATCGTCAAAAAATACGTTTAGTGGCTCATTTATGACATGAGCAAAATCCGAGAGATACTGCTCGAAATCCATCCCATCCCCCAACTAGGGTCCAATCGCTACAAGTGAAGTTGCAATAGGGTATTCTAGCTCACACATCTTGTGCTTTACACAAATCCTTCTTTGCCCTCTCCCAAAGGGCATCTAATTCATCAATATCGTAGTTGTCGATGGTTTTATCCTCTTCTGCAGCATAGGATTCCATCAAGGCCCATCGTTTTCTGAATTTATTACAGGTTTTTCTAAGAGTAGTCTCAGCATCTAGCCCATCTTTACGAGCAACATTCACAAGAGTAAAGAGCATGTCGCCAAATTCTAGTTCGGCTGCATGCTTGGCTTTATGCGTTTTATCTGGATCGTCTTGTAAGCGAGCTTCTTTATAGGTTTCAACAGCGCGGCGATATTCCTGAGTTTCTTCAGAAAATTTGAGCCAAATGTCATCGACGGCTTCCCATTCAAATCCATGGGAGACTGCTTTTTCTGAAATATCTTGAGCCTGCATCAAAGCAGGTTGAAAGCGCGAGACATCATCAAGAATGCTTTTTGGAGGAAGTGTCTCGCCACGCTCTATGGCTTTTTGCTCCCGTTCTTCTTGCTTGAGTTGTTTTTCGCGCTTTTTAACAAAGTTCCATAGGTACTCAACATCGCCTGGACTCCGTGCGCTGTTGACTTCTGCCATCTCTTCGGCACTGAGTCCGGCAGCAGCCAAGGCCACAGTCTCGCCAAAAACATGGGGATGACGCCTAATTATCTTGCTTGTTATGCCCTCGATCACATCATCGATTGTAAATTCGCTTTCGTCGGATGCAATTTGTGCCTGTAAGACAACCTCGAGCAAGACATCCCCTAGTTCTTCGGCCATATCATCAGTATCACCGCGTTCGATGGCATCTAGAGCCTCGTAGGCCTCCTCGATCATATTGCGCGAGATGGAGCTGTGAGTTTGTTCTAAATCCCAAGGACAGCCATTTTTGCTTCTGAGAGCGGCTATAACTTCGACGAATCTCTCAAAACGACCGCCTGTAGTATCGCGGCGAGTTGGCACCTCAATATACTTGCTGTTTAGTGTGTTGTTGTGAGCGCTGTTTAGTGTGTTGTTGTGAGCGCTCTCTTGCGCGTTGTTTTGTGTGCTCTCTATGCTCATATAAGCAGTCTCCTTTTGCTGCTGCGCCCCTTGCTTCTGCCGCTGCTGCTGTCGATTAGCCTATTTCTGCCGGTGTTGCTAGTGGCACCATTGCGCCCTCTACTTCTGCCGGTGTTGCTGCTGCTCTTGCCACTGCTGCTGACACTACCGCCACTTCTGGCACCGCCGGCGCTGCTCCTGCCACTACCGATGTTGCCACTGCCGACGCTACTTTCGCTATCGCCTCCACTTTCGCTGCCATCATGCCTGCCTGCGCTACTAACAGAACTAGAACATTGCCCAGACTTGCCACCCTTGTTGCCCTTATCTAAATCTATCTCGACAAGCTCCTCGGTATCGCCTACAGCAGCTATTGCATCTAAGATCCTAAGCGCAGCTTCTAAGGCCCCCTCATTTTCTTGGGGTCTAAATGTCAATTTATATGATTTAGCAAAATAGGTACTTTGGGCCTTTGAAGCAGCCTGACGCTGCAGGGTATTAAGCTCAATTGGCTCCATTGTGCACTTTTGACCTATGCATACCAGACTTTCCACTCCAAAAGATCGCATCGCAATCTGAACCTGTGCTCTGGTGATTAGGCGCATAGCTTCTTCGGGCAGCTCGCCATATTTAAGTTGCATCTCTGACAAGAGTCTCGAAACATCTGTCTTGCTGTAAACATTGGCAAGCCTTCTGTAGATCTCTACCCTTTCGCCAACATCGGGTATGTATTCCTCGGGGATATATAGCTCCTCGCTAACATCAATTACAGTATCTGCAGCCTTCTGCTTATTGCTAATACCCCTTGCCTCATCAACATAATCCGAAAGCATAGACATAAATGCCTCAAAGCCAATAGCACTGATGTTGCCCGACTGCTCAGCCCCAAGCAGAGAGCCAGCGCCTCTAATCTCTAGGTCTCGCATCGCAATCTTTATGCCGCTGCCAAGCTCTGTGTTTTCCTTTATTGCAACAAGACGATCTATGGCTTCTTGGGTAAGTGCGATGTTTTTAGGGAACATAAAGTAGGCATAGGCTTGAATATGGGAGCGTCCAACCCTGCCCTTTAGCTGATAGAGCTGAGACAATCCAAACATGTGAGAATCGGTGATGATGAGTGTATTTGTGTGAGGATTATCCAATCCCGATTCCACAATTGTTGTAGAAACCAGCACATCAATATCGCCTGCAGCAAATGATTCCATTACAGATTCCAATGCTGCCTCGCCCATGCGACCATGTGCAAAACCGACCCTAGCCTCGGGAACGCCCTCTATGATCTTGGCTTGAGCATCATCGAGTTTTTTAATTCGGCTAGACACAAAATAGACCTGTCCGCCACGGGCAATTTCGCGTCTAATTGCACCGGCAACTATGTCGTCGTCCCACTCTCCCACAAATGTCTCTACAGGAACCCTGTGAGTAGGGGCGGTGTTGATAATCGACATATCTCTCACGCCACCCAAAGACATCTGCAAGGTTCTCGGAATTGGTGTAGCAGTAAGCGTGAGTACATCAATATGTTCGCGAAGGTTCTTAAGCTGCTCTTTATGCTTAACCCCAAAGCGCTGTTCCTCGTCGATAACTACTAGACCCAATCGTTTGGGGGCAACGTCATGCGAGAGCAGTCGATGTGTTCCAATAAGCACATCCACAGCTCCCGTAGCAAAGCCTTCCAATGCCTTTTTTTGCTGAGCTGCGGTTCTAAATCTCGAAAGAATCTCAACATTTACAGGAAAAGGCTCAAAGCGTTCCAAAAAGGTTGTGAAGTGCTGCTGTGCCAAGATCGTGGTAGGGCACAAAACCATAACCTGCATGCCATCTTGCACAGCCTTAAAAGCAGCCCTTATTGCAACCTCGGTTTTTCCAAAACCAACATCTCCGCAAATTAAGCGATCCATGGGCCTTAGAGATTCCATATCGGCCTTTACGTCTGCTATAGCTCTGGCCTGATCAGATGTTTCCTCGTACGGGAACATATCTTCCATCTGTTTTTGCATCTCTGTATCAGGCGAATATGCGTAACCTTGCACACCCGAGCGTCTAACATAGAGATCCACCAGATCAAAGGCCAATTTGCGGGCAGCCTTAGAGGCCTTAACTCTGGCCTTTGACCAATCTTGGGTATTTAGCCTAGTAAGTCTTGGCTCATCAGCTCCAGATCCCACATATTTGCTTATTTTGGACATCTGATCTACAGGAATAAAAAGCTTGTCTCCTGCGGCATATTCCAAAAGAAGATAGTCTCGCCAAATGCCATCTATCTCCTGGCGCTCCATACCGGCAAATCGAGCAATTCCGTGCTTTGCATGAACAACGTAATCGCCAGGCTTATAGGGAAAGCTAATCTGTATGGCATCAGAGCGAGATGATGGGCCATTTTCCGAAATACTTGTAAGCCCCTCATTAACATTAAGCAAGGCCAGATGAGCTTCTGGAACAATCACGCCCACAGAAATTGGCGCATCAACGATGTTGATTACATTGCTAGAAAAGCTTGGGTTTTCGTGATTTTGTTGGGAGATGGGAATGTGGGCATCGGTGAGAACCAGCATCAGCTCCTCGCGAAGACGCCTCTCTCCAACTCCCAAAACCACCGTATATCCTCTTGAGAGCAGCGATCGGGTCTGAGCGGCAAACTTTTCGTCCGAAGGTGGATTGTCGGCCCTAGTTGCTTTAATCTCACGTATCTGAGTTGAACCAGCTCCAATGAGAGAAAGCACCGTTAGCGTCTGCCCACGATCAAACTTAAGTTCACTCGGTTTAGCGTATAAACCTTCTAGCTGAGCTTGGGCTTTTGCAGCAGAACTGCCCAGCTCTTCGTAATATCTCGAGCAGTCATCAAAAATAGATCTAGGCTCCAAAAGCAT
>CAZOMM010000030.1:0-22947 GCA_964581165.1 uncultured Coriobacteriaceae bacterium | reverse complement strand
TTCTGTGCTTTGGCTATCAAGATTGGCGTTGCGGTTCGTGGTGTAGTCATACCTGCCATTCTTGCTGCTATAGGTTATGTTGCTACTTCGCCTGACCTGACCATATATGCCGATGGCATACGTGCAGGTTTTGCTTGGATGCCCATTGCTTGCCTTGTGATTTCTCTTATCCCTCTCTTTGCCTTTAAGCTTACCGACAAAGGAATTGTCGAAATGGAGAAAGAGATACAACAACGCAAAGAAGCCAAACAGCAGGACTAGTTTGAGCGCGAATTACCTCGAGTATTCCTCGAGCGTTATTCACATGTTGGTTTTTAAGTCACAGATTCTAATTTATGAGAAAGGAACTACATAATGGCACTTACGGCTGTGGAGAACTTGTACGAACTTATGAAAAAGGACGGTAAGCCCGATCGCATGCTTGTTCAGTGGGAGCCATTCGAGTTCAATATGGTGGAGCCGCTCATTATTTACCTGCGTGGCAATCGTCATCGTGGCGGTATTAATACTCGCGATCGTTGGGGAACTCGCATCGACTGGCCAGAGGATGAGCCAGGAGCGATGCCCGTGGTTACAGCGGACGACTGTGTGTGCCCCGATGTGTTGCGCTGGAAAGAACTTGTGACATTCCCTGACATCGAGGCTGCAGCTGCCGAGCCGGGAGCTTGGGATGAGGCTCGAAAGCTACAGGACGAAATTCGTAAGCGCGGCTATCTGTCTATCGTTCATTTTGGAACGGGTACTTTTGAGCAATCTCACTTCCTTATGGGAATGGAAGACACCTTGGTTAATTTGGTAGACGAAGATGTCGAAGAGGCCATGCATGAGTTTATTGATGCCATAGCTGCGTGGCGTTATCGCTATGCCGAGCTGCTGGTTGAGTACTTGCGTCCAGATGCAATTAACTCTCATGACGATTGGGGTACTAAGCAGAACTTGTTCTTCCCACCAGATACCTGGAGGAGCTTCTTTAAAGAGAACTATCGCAAGATGTATTCGATGCTGAAGGATGCTGGCATAATTGTTGTCCACCATGCCGACAGCTATCTTGAGCCAATCGTATGTGATCTTGCTGAGATTGGTGCCGATATCTGGCAGGGAGTGCTTCCTACTAACGATATCCCCAAGATGCAAAAAGACCTAGCAGGCGAGATGATACTTATGGGCGGTTTGGACTCTGTAGTCGACCGAGCTGACTCTACAGAAGAAGAAATTCGTGCCGAGGTACGTCGTGCAATGGAAGAGTATCGTCCGGGCGGACACTGGATCTGCAGCTTGACTCCAGGTCTTAAGAATGGAGCGATATTCCCTCGCACCGATCAGATTGTTTGCGATGAGATTGAGCGTTACAACAAAGAGGTGTTTGGTTTATAAACGCTTGGGTTTGCAAGTGTTCTATTTGCAGGTTGTTTGTCTGTGAATTACTGCTCCTTTCAGATTATTTTGTAGTTATTTGCACGTGCTTGTAGATGCTTGCAAACACTTGCAGGCGCTTGATTGTAGGTTGTTTGCTTTGTAAGTATTCGACTTCAGGATGGCGCATTGAGGCTCTGGATCATTTTGTATCCAGAGCCTCGCTTTTTAGGGTTATGTTTCAAAAAATGTGACTGCTGGGGTGCCTGCTGGGATTTTTAGGCTTCGACTGAGCTGTCGAATTCGATTGAATCATCGCCTTTGCGAAATGCTGTGGTGAATCCTGGGTGATAGAGAAGACTGCGATCATATTCATTTCCCAGAACTCCTCCAACAAAAACAAGAGCAGTAGAGTGAATGCCTGCTGTCTCGCCGGTTTCGTGAAGGCTTTCTATCGTGCAACGCAGAACTAATTCATCTGGCCAGCTTGCCTTATATACAATCGCAGCAGGAGTATCTGGAGCATATCCACCAGCAATTAGCTCTTCTTGTAATTTTGCCAACATAGCCGAGGATAAAAAAATCACCATTGTTGCCCCATGCGAGGCAAGAGAGCGCATGCTCTCTCCTTCTGGAACTGGAGTGCGCCCTGCAAGGCGAGTGAGAATTACAGTTTGGCTTACTCCTGGCAAGGTAAGCTCGGCACCCAAAGAGGCTGCAGCACCGCAGAAGCTAGACACTCCGGGAACCACTTCATAGCGAATCCCGGCTTCTTGCAAGGCATCCATTTGTTCTCGGATGGCACCAAAAATAGAGGGATCGCCAGTGTGAAGCCTCACAACGTCTTTTCCCTCAGATTCTGCTTGGCGCATAACTTCGATTACTTCTTCGAGTGTCATCTTTGCGCTGTCGTGAATCTCACAGTCTTTTTTGCAGGATTCTAAAAGCTCAGGATTTACAAGACTGCCGGCCCAGATGACCACATCCGCCTTTGAAAGAAGTTTAGCGCCTCTGACAGTTATAAGATCGACAGCGCCACTTCCTGCGCCAACAAAATGAATCATCTAGCTTCCTCCTAAAAACTCATCAAAACATAAAGCCTACAAAGCAGTTTATAAAGCTACTTTGTAGGATATGACACATTTAAACGTTAAATGTAGCATCCAAAACGCTAGCCACAGCAAAATACTAGCCAAAGTCTTTGTATCATATGTCCAAATTGAGCACTGTCTTTAATCTTTGACATTGTACTAATGTATAAAAGCATATCTAAACTGGGCTTTAAAACCGGATATACTATTCTATAATTCCCTTTTGTTAGAAAAGCGGACAGAGTTATTAGGGTGCTTGGCTTGGGTACTCAGTTTGGGCGCCTAGGTGCTTGGCTTGGGTACTCAGTTTGAGTGTCTCGTTCAGGCGGCCAGTCTGGGTGCCTAGGTTTTTGGCGGTTCAGGCACCTAGCTCAGGTGTCTGGTTTAGGTGTCTGGTTTGGTTGCCTGGGCTTTCCGGCAGTTTGGGTGCCTAGCCTAGGTATCTAGCTCAGGCACTTAGTTTATGCATCCAGTTTTTCTAACGGTTTAGAACTCGCAATCAGCGTATTTGACCATGCTTTTTGGTAAATTGCTTGGTCTGTGTATTTTTTGTGCCTTGTTTAAAAGCGCATAAAGGAGACAAGAAGATATGAGAGGCATTTTATTTGCCAGTTTTGGTAGCACTCATGAATCGGCCCGTAAAAATGCATTGGATGCTTTGGCTCTAGATCTAAAAGATCGATTTGGTTTAGATCAGGTTTTTCAGGCCTATACATCTGGAATGATCCGTCGGGCGCTAAGCAAACGTGGAATTGAGATTCTAGATGTTGAGGGTGCTTTGCGAGATATGGCATCTAAAGGAATAGATGAGGTTTTAGTTTCGGTGGGACATGTTCTCCCAGGTGAGGAATATGACAAGGTGATAGCTGCCGTAGATGCGTGTAGATCTCTTTTTACAAAAATTGAGCTTGCAAAGCCTCTGATGAATGGCTCAAGCGATATTGCCGATCTTGCTTTGATGCTTGAGGAGAGGTTTGCCAAGACAGATGATCATGCAGTTTTATTTATGGGGCACGGAACTGAACAGTTCGCAAACGTAGCTTATGCTGCCTTGGACTATCAATTATCTCTGCATGAAAGACCAGACATGATTATTGCAACAGTGGAAGCTTTTCCGAGTTTAGACGAGGCGATGTTGGGACTTAAAAAGCTGGGAGCAAATCATGTTACATTAGCCCCCCTGATGCTTGTTGCAGGAGAACATGCAAAAAACGATATGGCTGGCGACGATGAGGACAGCTGGGCAAATGTGCTTAAGCGTGCGGGCTATGAGGTCAAATGTGATATCACCGGCTTAGGCGAGATTCCTCAGGTTCGAGAGCTTTATATCTCCCATGCTAAAAAAGCAGCAAACTTGCTAGGTTGGTAGTGACCTTGAGCTTTTCTCATTACACATATTCCGGAACTAAAAGGCTTCGTTTGGGCTATACCACAGGTAGCTGTGCTGCTTTGGCTGCACAGGCAGCTACTGCGATGTTGTTGGAGCACCGCGAGATCGCGGAGGCGAGCATCAACACACCTGCTGGACTCGAGGTTTCAGTTGAGCTAGAAGATGTTAGTTACGCAGATAATTGGGAATGGGTCTCGTGTGGGGTACGCAAAGATGCCGGAGATGACGTTGATGCCACAGATGGGCTTTTGATCTCTGCTCGTGCATGCAAGTCTGACATTTCTGGCGTGACAATTTTGGGCGGCAAAGGTGTTGGACGAGTTACTAAACCTGGGCTTGATCAAGCTGTTGGGGAGGCGGCGATCAATCGTGTGCCTAGAGAGATGATCACCAAAGAGGTTCAAAGAATATGTCGCGAGCATGATGTGCCTTGCGCAATTGAAATCACAATTAGTGCTGAGGATGGCATCGAGGCGGCGAGAAAGACTTTCAATCCTAATTTGGGAATAGAAGGTGGTATCTCCATACTTGGAACCACTGGAATTGTTGAACCACGCAGCCTTGCTGCCCTAAGAGACAGCATTGAGCTGGAGATCCGCCAAAAGCATGCCGAGGGTTCAACAAATTTGATTGTTGTTCCTGGCAATTACGGACTCGACTTTGTGCGCAACGACGATACTCTCTCAAAACTTTCAGAAGCCATCCCTGTTGTGACATGCTCAAATTTTATTGGGGATGCCATTGATTTTGCGGCTAGAGAAGGTTTTGAGAGATTGCTTTTGGTAGGCCATTTTGGAAAGATGGCCAAGGTTGCTGCTGGCGTGATGGATACCCATTCGCATGTAGCTGATTGTCGTGTAGAGATTATCTGTGCACATGCTGCTGTATGCGGTGCCAGTACGAAGCTTTGTCGAGAGCTAATGAATGCTGCAACCACAGATGCTTGTGTGGAGATACTAGATAAGGCTGATATGCTGTCTGTAACGATGGATTCGATGTCTTTAGCTCTTGACGAAAGACTCAAGCATAGAGCAGCTGCCGCTCTTGAGATTGGGGCGGTGGTTTTTAGTAATAAACGAGGAGAACTTTTTCGCACTCCGAGTGCAAATTCTCTTGTGGAATCTATGGGCGAAGAATCTGTTTTACCCACTTGCTTTGCCAAAGGCGAGTGTTAGTAGAAGGTAGTGGAGGAGAACATCTAATGGGTGCTACTGCAAAAGGTGATGCCGAGATAGGCGAAGCCATTTTTTATGGAGTAAGCGTGGGACCTGGTGATCCGGGACTCGTTACTCTAAAGGCTGTAGAGGTTTTGGAGGCCTGCCAAACAATTGCTGCAGTTAAGTCGGCAAAGGGTGCCACTGTTGCCTACGATATAGCCAAACAGGCTGCAAAAATTGGGGATAAGCGCACCATCGACTTGCATTTTGCGATGACAAAGGACAAGGATGTTCTCAAGCGCAGCCATCAAGAGGCTGCTGATGCAGTGATTGCTGAGCTTGAGAGTAAAAATAGTGTTGCAATGCCCGTGCTTGGCGACGCTAGCATATTTGCAACATATACCTATGTTAAAGACATCGTGGCCGGGCTGGGATATACCTGTAAGACCATTCCTGGGGTTCCAAGCTTTTGTGCCATTTCTGCAACTCTAGACCAAACTCTAACACCTGCCATGGATACGCCTTTGCATATTGTGCCTGCTGGATTCTCTGATCTAGAGGCTGCTTTGTCGATGCCTGGCACAAAGGTGATTATGAAAGCAGGAAAACCCTTAGAGCAGCTCAAGGCATTGCTGCGCGAACGCGGCGAATACGACAAAGCTTCGGCCATTCAAAACTGTGGTTTAGCAGATGAGCACGTGGCATATAGCTTGGATGAGCTGGAGGGCGACAAGTCGTACTTTACGACGGTGATAGTAAGACCATAAGCAAAGGCCGGGCACAGTAATCTATGAATGCCAATATGGTGGATGTTCAAGTCCAAGCAGCAATAATAGCTTTTACCGCGCGGGGCTTTGATTTGGCTCAAGACATTGCGAAGTCGCTTTCGACAGAAGACAAAACAACTGGCACCGCAGCGATTCAATCCCAGATAGATATTGGATTTGGAGAGTCTAAGGTCTCCTTGTCCAACTGGGCCAAAAATGCTTGGGAGAACTTTGACGCACTGGTATTTGTAGGTGCAACTGGAATAGCTGTTCGTGCAATTGCTCCCTTGGTGGCAAATAAACTGTCTGACCCTGCTGTTGTGGTTGTGGATGAGAGCGGTCGCTGGTCGATTCCACTGCTTTCGGGCCATGTGGGTGGTGCGAATCGATTGGCTAAAAGAATTGCCCGATCAATCGGCGCTACAGCGGTTGTAACTACAGCAAGTGATGGGCGCGGACTTTGGGCGGTAGACGAGTGGGCATCGCGTAGGGGCTTGCACATTGTCAATCCCAAACGGATAAAAGCAGTTGCATCTCGTTTGCTTGCAGGTGCAGAGATTGCGGTGTATTCCGATTTTTCGTTTGAAGGCCCGGCTCCAGCAGGGGTATCACTTGTTGAGTTGCGGGAGCAGGCGCATGTGGTGATCTCGGCGCTTGTTGGGGATCAAAAGGATGAGGCTAGCAGCGCGGGCAGCGCTCTCCATAGCGCGGACAGCGCTCTTGCCACGGACAAATCCAGCCTTGACTTTGAGCCGCTTTATCTTGTACCTGCATGCATCAATCTAGGCATAGGATGTCGAAGAGGAGTAAACGCAGACTCGATTGCCGATCTTGTAGATATGGTGCTCAAAGGGGCTGGCATATCAAGAGACGCTGTCTGCTGTATTGCAAGCATCGATCTCAAAAGCAACGAAGAGGGGCTTGTTGAGTTTGCAGCTAGGCGCGCTTGGAATCTTTCTTTTTACTCGGCAGAGGAGCTTTCGAGTGTTGAGGGCAGCGTATCTTCGTCTGATTTTGTAAAGGAAGTAACTGGACTTAGTAATGTCTGCGAACGGGCTGCTCTTTTTGAGAGTGGCGAGGGAGCAAGACTTTTGGTGTCAAAGCAAGCAAAAAATGGGGTGACAGTTGCTGTTTGTGCACAGCAATTGATCCTTGATTGGAGTGATTGATAAGTGGGAACACTTTTTGCTGTAGGGATAGGTCCTGGTAATAGCGATTTTATGACCGCGCAGGCGCACAAGGCACTTGCTGCCAGCGATCTAATCTGCGGGTATACCGAGTACATTAAATTGGTAGCACCTATGTTTCCAGATACCGAGACCTTTTCTACACCAATGAGGCGCGAAATCGAACGTTGCGAGGCGGCACTTAAGGCTGCTCAGGATGGAAGAATCGTCTCGATGGTTTGCAGCGGAGACTCAGGAACATATGGAATGGCCTCTCCACTGCTGGAGCTTTCTGAGTCGTATCCAGACGTGGATATACAAATCATTGCAGGAATCACCGCTGCCCAATCTGGCGCTGCCGTACTGGGAGCCCCCTTGTCTCACGATTATGCCGTGATCTCACTTTCTGATCTGCTCACTCCTTGGGAACTTATCGAGCGCAGATTAGCAGCAGCTGCATCAGCCGACTTTTGTATCGCAATCTATAATCCCCGCAGTAAAAAACGTTCGGAGCACCTTGCTAGGGCTGCAAGGATATTGCTCGAAAGCAAGAATCCAGACACGGCCTGTGGTTGGGTTAGAAGCATTGGGCGCGAAGGCGAGGAGTATGGGCTGCTAAGTCTATCCGAGCTGGAGCACTTTGAAGCCAATATGTTCACCACCATTTTTGTTGGCAATGCCGAGACTCGTATCGTCAATGGTCGCTTGCTTACACCTCGTGGATATGGAAGCAAGCAATGAAACATGCAATGAAGCATGTCGAGATAGTAGGCATGGGTCCGGGAGAGCAAGCATTTCTCACATTTAAGGCTCAAAGAGCAATTGAAGAGGCAGATTTAATTGTGGGGGCATCTAGATTGGTGGAATCGTTAGCCGATGATCGTCAATCTATAGCTCGGGTTGCAGTTAAGTCAGATGAGATTGCACAAATCCTTCAAGAAAATACCCAATGGGATCGTGCATGTTTGTTGATGAGCGGAGATGTGGGACTTTTTAGTGGGACTCGAAAAATACTCGAGGCGCTCGAGAGTTGTGAGTATGAAGTTCACATTATTCCGGGGATAAGTTCGGCTCAGCTTTTTGCTGCTCGTTTAGGAAAACCTTGGCAGGATTGGCGATTTGCAAGTGCACACGGGATCGATTGCAATATCGAAGATCTTGTAGGGCAGTGCGGGCAGGGCGGTCCGGTTTTTCTTGTTACTGGGGGAAATAACTCTGCTGCCAGCTTGTGTGCAAGGCTTGATAGGGCAGGCATGGGTCGAGCACGTGTTTGGATTGGCGAGAAGCTCTCTTATCCCGATGAGCGCATCGTTGGTGGAACGGCATCTGAGTTATCTGAAGGCAGCTTCGACGATTTAAGTGTGATGCTGATTGAACCCGTGTTAGATAAAGCTGCAGATCCAAAAACGTTGGCAGGAGCTGCGGCAGAAAAGTGCATAGATCCTAGGGTGTTGGCAGGGTCTACCGCAGATAAGACTCCAGATTCAGAAACTTTATGGCCTTTTGCAAGCCAAGGAATCCCCGATCAGATGTTTGAGCGTGGAGAAGCCCCCATGACCAAGCAGGAGATTCGCGCAGTAGCTCTAGCCAAACTTAGGATTTCGAAAGACGACGTAGTTTATGACATAGGAGCAGGAACGGGATCTGTGGCAATTGAAGCTGCTCTTCTTGCAAAAGATGGATACGTGTATGCGATAGAAAGACACGAGAATGCCTGCGAATTAGTGCGCAAGAATGCTAGGCGTTTTGACTGTTCTAACTTAGAGGTTGTTGAAGGAACAGCTCCAGAGGCTCTAGTTGGCCTGCCTGCCGCAGATGTCGCTTTTATAGGAGGAAGCGGCGCTAAGCTTAAAGAGATTCTCGATGTTTTAGTTGGCGCAAATCCAAAAATACGAATCTGTATTACCTGCATAACATTAGAGACTATTGCCGAGGCCACATCGCTTTTGTCTAGAGAGCCTTTTACGGATTTTGAGACATGCCAGCTGCTTGCTAGCAGATCTTCTAAGGCTGGAAGATATCACCTTATGAAGGCCGAAAATCCTGTCTTTATAGTCACGGCTCAAGGGGCTGGGATTGTTTGCGAGGCTGAGACTGAGTCGACTTCTGAAGTTGAGTTGGCTTGTGGGGCTGGAGCTGAGGCGACTAGTGGGGATGGGGCTGTTCATGAGTAGCTTTGACGCTGCGAACACTCCTGCGGGTACTGCAAATACCCCTACTGACGCTGTGAGCGCCCCCGCTGGCACAGAGCTTTCTGTTAATGCAGGCACCTCTGCCGATGCAGCCCGATCAACTCAGGCGACACTTCCTAGGATCGTGCTTGCTGCTCCTTCTAGTGGCACAGGCAAGACAACTATAGTCTGTGGCCTATTAGAGGCCCTCTCTAGGCGCAATCTTAATCCTGCTGCATTCAAATGTGGCCCCGATTACATTGACCCGATGTTTCATGAGCGCATAGTTGGTGCCAAAAGCGGAAATATCGATCTGTTTTTTACCGATGAGTCCACAGCTCGTTCTTTGATGGTAAGAGGATCTGAAGGCTGTGGAATATCGGTTGTAGAAGGGGTTATGGGATATTACGACGGCATCGGTGCCACCGATGCTGCCAGCACTTATAGAGTAGCCCGCGCCTTGCAGGCTCCGGTGATACTGATTGTAGATGCTAGAGGAACAGCTCTTTCGATAGCAGCCACTGTAAAAGGCTTCGCAGAGTTTAGAGAAGACTCTGGAATATGCGCTGTGATACTTAATAGGTGCTCTAAGTCACTTGCTAACATGCTGTCCGGTGCAATAGAAAATGAAACCGGTATTAAGGTGCTGGGGAATGTTCCAAGTGATTCTGCCCTTGCAATTGAGAGTCGTCATCTTGGTTTAGTAACTGCTGGTGAGATAGAAGACATTCGCAGCAAGATTGCCTTGATGGCAGATGCCCTAGAAGACAACGTAGATATCGATGCTCTCATTGAGTTAGCAAATTCAGCTCCGCCTGTTAAGGAAGCTCCATATAAAACAAGTAGGCTTGCAATCTGTGATTGTGATGATTCGCAGGCTACAAAGCCGCTGTGCATCGCATTGGCTTATGATGAGGCCTTCAATTTCTACTATTCCGAAAATATTCGAATGCTTGAGGATCTAGGGGCAAAAATTGTCCCCTTTTCGCCATGCTCAGACGAGGCAATACCAAAGGATGCATCTGCGCTTTACTTAGGCGGAGGTTATCCCGAGCTTTATGCATCCAAACTGGCTGAAAACACTTCTATGCTCGAAAGCATTCGCAAGGCCATCGCTTCTGGGATGCCCCTTATAGCTGAATGCGGAGGCTTTATGTACCTTCAGCATGAGCTTGCCGATCCCGATGGTAATTTTTATCAGATGCTGGGCGTGATAGACGGTCGTTGCGAGAATACCGGCCGCTTAAGCCATTTTGGATATTTGCAGCTAGAGCTTAAACGCGAAGGGCTTATGGGTCCTGTTGGCACTTCTATACCTGCCCATGAATTTCATTACTGGCATTCCACAGATGAGGGAAACGATGCTCTGGCTTTAAAGCCTGGGCGGAGTGATTCTTGGCCATGCATGGTATTGGGAGACTCAATTGCAGCGGGATATCCTCACGTCTACTTTCCGGCTGATCCTTCTTTTGCTCGCCGTTTTGTAGAAAAGGCTGTTGAGTGGAGAAAATGTCAGAGCCAAGATCAGGGTCAAGGTAATGGCCAAGGTCAGCACAATAGCCAAAACCAGGGCAACACTCAGGCTCAAGCCAATAAAACTGATCTATCTAATGAGCTTGACGCACTAGGGACACCGGGGGCACTAGGAGCACTAGGGGAGCTGGAACCCCAATGATATTGGCAGCAGTGGTGATAGTAGCCTTTGTGCTAGACATGATGATTGGTGATCCTCTGTTTATTCCACATCCTGTGGTTGCCATTGGCAAAGGCATTTCCAGCTTAGAAAGATGCCTTAGGCGCACCATGGGTCAAACGCCTAAGGCTCTTAGAAGAGCTGGCCTTGTGCTTGCAATCGTTATTCCTCTTATCACCTTACTCGCTGCTGCAGCATTAATTATTTTGCTTGCACTTATCCATCCAGTGTTGGCGCTGGTGGCTGAGTGCTGGCTTTGCTATCAAACTCTGGCGACTCGCGAGCTTTGTAAGCAGAGCACGGCCGTGGCTAATGCTCTTGAAGCCGATGGAATTGTAGCGGCAAGAAATGCCGTGGGAAGGATAGTTGGGCGAGATACCGAACAACTAGACGAGCGCGGTGTAATTAAAGCAACTGTAGAAACCATTGCAGAAAATACCACCGATGGAGTGATTGCCCCCCTTTTATTCATGACGATTGGCGGTGCTCCACTGGGGCTTACCTATAAGGCTGTTAACACATTGGATAGTATGGTTGCTTACAAAAACGACCACTACATAGATTTTGGCAGAGCTTCGGCCAAGCTTGATGATGGAGTTAACTACATCCCTGCAAGGATTACTGCCCTTTTGATGATTGCTAGCTGTCCTATTGTGGGTCTGCCTGCTCGCCGAGCATATTCTATTTGGAGGCGCGACAGAAGAAATCACGCCAGTCCAAATTCTGCGCAGACTGAGTCGGTGGTTGCTGGGGCATTAGGCGTACAGCTGGCCGGTGATGCCTCTTATTTTGGAAAAACTGTCAGCAAGCCGAGCATAGGAGACAGTCTTCGTTCGATTGAAGTATCGGACATTAAGCTGACTAATAGGCTCATGATTGCAACAGCTGTGCTGGCTCTAGTGATATTTGTGTTGATAAGGATAGGAATAGTTTTTGCAGTAATGGCAGTTGTTGGCTAGATCAATTGTTGGCTAGATCCGTAGCTTAGATCCGCAGAGGAACACAAGTTGCTGGATGGCTACAACAGCCTAAGTTAAAGCAAAAGGAGAACAAAATGGCATTTTTGCCTCCCCATGGAGGAGATTTAAGGAGTTTTGAGGAGCAATATGGCTGTGAACCGATTGATTTTTCCTCTAATACAAATCCGCTAGGTCTTTCTCCTTTAGCGCGTGAAGCTGTTATCAATTCTTTGCATACAGCCGATCGCTATCCCGATCCAAAATGTAGAAGGCTAGCAAAAGCAATTGCAGATCATCATGGTGTAGACGCTTCAAATATTGTCTGTGGCAATGGAGCTTCTGATCTCATTTGGCGCATCGCTATGGTCTCGGGTTTTAAGCGAGCTATGGTGTTGGCCCCAACCTTTTCGGAATATGAGGAGGCTTTGCGATCACAAGGCTGTGAGCTTGTCTATCACAGTCTTTACGAAGAGAAGGACTTTGTTGTACAAGACGATCTGATCGGCCACATAGAAGAAGAGCTAGAGCAGGGCTTGGAGGCACTTTTTCTTTGTGAGCCCAACAATCCAACAGGACAGATTAGTCCTCATGCGATATTAGAGGAGGCAATTACATGCTGCTGTGAGGCTGGTGTGCGTGTAATAGTAGATGAGTGCTTTAACGGTTTTTTGGATGATCCTCAAGCTGCAAGTGTGGCTTCGATGCTTTGCGATTATCCAAAACTCGTTGTCTTATCGGCGCATACAAAGATCTATGGAATGGCGGGGCTTAGGCTCGGATACATAATAAGTTACGATGCCGAACTGGTGGAGCTTCTACAAAGTTCGGGGCCAGCTTGGCCTGTGTCTTCGGTGGCTCAATCTGCTGGTATCGCAGCTCTTCAAGATCTTGATTACGTAGCACAATCTCGCGAAATTATCGCACAAGAGAGGCCTCGCATTGTCAGGGCGCTTGAACATGCGGGATGCAAAGTCTTTCCTTCTAAAGCTAATTACGTGCTTGCCAAAACTCCCATAGCAAATTTTTATGAACTGCTCGCAAAGGAAGGTATTCTTGTGCGCTCCTGTGCAAACTACCACGGGCTAACTGAGAACTTCATCCGTGTTGCAGTTAGGTCTCCCAAGGACAATGACAGCCTAATTGCTTCGCTAGATCGCATAGCAAATCAACATAAAACAGCAGTTGGGGGTGGGCAATGAAACTAAGCTCCAAAGCTCGTGCGATTATGGTGCAGGGTACCATGTCTAACGCTGGCAAAAGTTTGTTGGTAGCTGGATTGTGTCGTCTTTTTTCTCAGGACGGATATCGTGTAGCTCCCTTTAAGAGTCAAAACATGGCCCTAAACAGTTTTGTGGGCGACGATGGATTGGAGCTTGGACGCGCTCAGGCCATGCAGGCAGAGGCTGCAGGCATTGCACCCGATGTGCGAATGAATCCGATTTTGCTTAAACCCACAACAAGCACTGGAAGTCAGGTGATAGTGTACGGCCGCGCTATTGGCAATATGTCGGCTCGTGAGTATTTTGACTACAAAACGGGGCTTCGACAAACTGTGCAAGAGGCCTTTGGGAGTCTAGCAGAAGAAAACGACATCATTGTTATCGAGGGCGCGGGGAGTCCTGCTGAGATCAATCTAAAGAGCGATGACATAGTTAATATGGGAATGGCTCGAATGGCAAATGCCCCTGTGCTTTTAGCTGGAGATATCGATCCAGGTGGTGTGTTTGCCCAGTTGTATGGGACATTGGAGCTTTTAGAACCAGACGAAAGAGAGATGGTCAAGGGGCTTTTGGTAAACAAGTTCCGAGGCGATGCTTCGATACTTGATCCTGGAATCTCTCAGTTAGAAAAGCTTTGCGGTAAACCGGTGATTGGGGTTATCCCATACATGAGCATCGATGTCGACGACGAAGATAGTCTCTCGCCTCGTCTAACTGATGATGTGCCTCGATCCACAATAGATGTAGCAGTGGTCAGGCTGCCGCATATAGCAAACTTCACAGATTTCAATGTATTTTCTAGCAGGGCTGACACATCTGTGCGCTATGTTTCGGATCCCATAAAGCTTGGACGTCCCGATTTATTGATTGTGCCGGGCACTAAAAATACATTGGACGACCTTCGTTGGATGCACGATACAGGCATGGCCTCGTGTGTAAAAGCGCTCGCACATTCCGGAACCCCCACAATAGGAATCTGCGGAGGTTACCAAATGATTGGAAGCCAAGTAAGCGACCCGCAGGGTATCGAGGGCGGAGGTGTTGCAGAAGGTTTAGGACTTCTGCCTATGCAAACCGAGTTTGAGCCCCAAAAAGAACTCTCGCGTGTATATGGAACCCTGACTATCCAAGAAGGCCTGTTCTCTCCACTGAATGGAATGAAGGTTCAAGGTTACGAAATTCACATGGGAACAACTTTGGGAACCTGTCCTGCTGCGGTATCTCTTAGCGGACGCGAAGCGGGGGATAGTTCCGAACTTCGCCAGGCCGATGGAGGCGTGGCAGGAAATGTCTTGGGAACCTACCTGCACGGAATATTCGACTCAGACGGAGTAGCAGATGCTTTGATTGATATTCTCTACAAATTGCGTGGTCTTTCTTATGTTTCAAACTCAAACAAGATATCAACAAGCGAAGCTCACAAGCAAAAGCAATATGACATTTTGGCATCGACCTTACGTGATGTCTTAGATATGGAGGCTTTGTATCGGATAGTCGAGCAGGGTTTGTGATGTGACTCCGTTTTCATGTGAGTACAGCAGGATTTGTGGTGTGCTCATTGTTTTGATGTAGGTACAGCGGGGATTGTGATGTGGCGATTGCCTTGACTCAGCTATTACCTGCAATACCTGCAAAAACGCCGTTTTGAACACAGAAGTGCTTATGTAAAGGAATGAAAGGATGAACGAGGATCTTACGCTTGCCCCACACGAGATAGAAAAAAAGAGTTTCGAAATTCTTTCTGCAGAGCTGGGAGACCGGACTTTTGATCCAATGGAAGAGCCCATCATAAAAAGGGTTATTCACACATCAGCAGATTTTTCTTATGCAGATACCTTGGACTTTTCGCCGGGTGCAGTTAAAGCTGGCATTGAGGCTTTGCAAGCTGGTGCGACTGTGCTCACCGATACCAACATGGCACTGGCTGGTATTAGCAAAACAGCTCTTGGAAAATTGGGCGCCAAAACCCTTTGCTTCATGGCCGACCCAGATGTGGCCGAGGCTGCCAAGGCATCACACACCACTCGCGCGGTAGTAAGCATGGAAAAAGCCTGCTCGATCGAAGGGCCGCTTGTGATAGCAATTGGCAATGCGCCTACAGCTTTGCTAAAGATTTGTGATCTGGTAGAAGAGGGCCGTTTGAATCCATCGCTTGTTATAGGCGTTCCTGTTGGATTTGTTAACGTTGTAGAGAGCAAGGAAAGAGCTATCGATTGCAAAATGAATACTATTGTGGCGCGCGGTCGCAAAGGTGGAAGCAATATTGCAGCAGCAATCGTAAATGCCATCGCTTATATGATTACCAGAAAGAATGGTTCTAAATGATTGAGATGGTCGGAATAGACTGGGAAGGAACACCAGCTGCCGAGCGTGAGGAATGCATAAAGCAGGTCGGAAGCGCCGAAAGCTTTGTAACTCGTGCAAAAGATGTAGAAGGCATACGCGGCTGTGTTCTCCTTAAAACTTGTGGTCGCATGGAGACCTATCTAGATGTTCAAGACAATGCCGTGGGTGCATCTAGACAGATAGCGGCAATGATGGGCGGTGCCGCACTTGGAAAAAATGGGATCCACAAAAAAAGTGATGCGGCCTGTCTTCGTTTGATGGAAATAGCCAGTGGCTTGCGTTCTCAGGTGCTTGGTGAGGATCAGATTATCTCGCAGGTTCGTACGGCCATCGTAAATGCTAGAGAATCCAAGACGGCAACTCCGTATTTGGAGACATTGTTTCGACTTGCAGTAACCGCAGGCAAAGAGGTTCGAACTCGTGTGAGGCTGCGTGCTGTTCCAACATCTTGTGCTCATCTTGCAATAGATAAGCTTGACTCCCTGATTGGCCCACTTAGTAACAAGCGAGCCTTGGTTATAGGAAATGGCGAGATGGGTCGAATTGCTGCACAACTGCTTATTGAGCATGGCTGCAAAGTTGCTATGACGCTAAGAACGCATCATCACGGCGGCACAATTGTTCCCAAGGGCTGCACAACCGTCTCGTATGACGATCGCAATGCCGAGATGGAGGGTTGTGACATTGTGGTAAGCGCGACTCTTAGCCCTCATGTCACAGTAAGTGCAGCACGAGTGAGAGAACTTTCTAGCACACCTAGGGCCATGGTGGATCTTGCGATGCCTCGCGATATCGATCCAGCGTGTGGGGATCTAGATGGTGTGCTGCTTCTTGATATAGACGATCTTGTGGATGAGCGTCCCAAAGGTGATGAGGCAGACCTTAGTTTGGCGCGAGAGATCATTTACGAAAAGCTAGACGACTATCACTCTTGGGAGAGCAAAAGAGCGCAGCATCTTGCGGAGAAGCTTGGGGCCAAAAACTCCGGTTCTGGCAGTGTTGACCATAGCGATTTGGGGGCCATTGACGGTGCTGTTGGTGATGGCATCGGCGATGGTGCGCATGGTGCATGTGCCGTTGACGATGGTGTTGGTGATGGCGCACATGGTACGCGTGACGCGCGTGCTACGCATGGTGCATGTGATGCACACGAGGACGCTGTACTGGACACTCGTATTGCAATTTTTGCTGGAACAACAGAGGGGCGTCTTTTATGTGAGCGCCTTTCTGCCGCTGGCCTTACAGCCGAGGTCTTCACGGCCACAGAATATGGTGGTGACCTTGTTAGTCCCATTTTGGGCATGAAAGTACATTCGGGCCGTCTCGACGAATCTGAGATGGAAAATGTTCTGGCAAACATCGATATAGCCATAGACGCAACGCATCCATATGCAGCACAGGTCTCTTCTAATATTCGTGATGCATGTGCAGTAGTAGATACAAGATACATTCGCCTGCTTAGGCCCAGCTCCGCTGAGTCCAAAGACGAAGATGGACAGCTTGGTGATTTTGTATTTGTAAACAGTGCCAAGGAAGCAGCTGAGTTTTTAGCAAGCGTTGAAGGTAATGTGCTTCTTGCAACAGGGAGTAAAGAGCTGCCTGTATATACCTCTATTCCAGATTTCCAAAAGCGTATCTATCCGCGAGTTTTGCCTACAGCCGACGTGGTGCTTCGCTGTCATGATCTTGGTTTTCCGGCTTCCCAGCTTATATGTATGCAAGGACCTTTTTCTAAAGAAACCAATGTGGCCTTGCTTAAGCAGATCAAAGCATCGTGGATGGTTACAAAAGATACTGGGAGAGAGGGTGGCTTTGACGAAAAAATAGCCGCTGCCAAAGAAGCTGGTGCGCGTGTGGTAATGATTACTCGGCCCGATCCTACAGAAGAGGGACTTTCGCTCGAAGAGGTTGCTGAGTTGTTAATTGCTAGCCGTGAATCGAGTTCTGGCGTGGATCCTTTCGACTCCAGCTCTAGTCTCAGTTCCAGCTCTGGCTCCAGCCCCAGTTCCGGCTCCACCTCGGCTTCTTCCAGCCCCAGCCCCAGCTCGGATTCCTCCAGCTCTACCTCAAGCCCGGAGCCTTCTACCTCAAGCCCAGATCCTTCCGACTCCTGCCCCAGTTTGGCCTCCTCCAGCCCGGACTCCACCAACCCCAATCCCAACTCCAATCCCAGCTCAGCCTCAGACACGGTCTCTTCAGCTCGCTTTCCGATGTTTTTTGACTTGAGCAACAAACGCTGTCTTGTTGTAGGAGGCGGAAAGGTTGGTCTTCGTCGTGCAAAGGCGCTCAAAGACTTTGGAGCCGATGTCACAATCCTCACTAAAAAATTCGATGGGTGCGATGCACTCGACAAGTGCAATAAGCGCGATAAACACAACAAGCGCGATGAGCAGGACAAGCAAGAAAAGC
Organism: uncultured Coriobacteriaceae bacterium; assembly: GCA_964581165.1. Lineage (GTDB taxonomy): Bacteria > Actinomycetota > Coriobacteriia > Coriobacteriales > CADBOM01 > CAZPAN01. The sequence goes on along the minus strand of CAZOMM010000030.1, from coordinate 5,225 downwards.
ATAACGAACACAACGAACACGACGAGCAAATCGACAACATTAGTGTAAAGATCAAAGAATTCGAAGATAAAGACCTCGAAGGCTTCGACCTTGTTGTTGCAGCAACCGACAGCCATGAGACAAATGCTTCTGTAGCAAAAAGCTGCCACGGCTTAGGGATATTGGTAAACGTGGCGGATGATCATAATGCATGCGACTTTTACTTCCCTGCAATTTGCAGAAGCCAAAATCTTGTAGCTGGAATTGCATCTGTCAAAGGCGATCAGCATTCTTTGGTAGTCCAGGCAGCAAAAGCCACAAGAGAAACTCTGAATAGGGTGGACTTATGAAGCTTCGCATAGGTACCCGAGCATCTAAATTGGCACTTGCCCAAGCCAAGGCTGCTGCGCAAATAATCGAGGAGAGTCAGCCTCAAATTCAAACTGAGCTGGTTCCAATTACTACTACGGGCGACAAGATTCTAGATAAGACCCTAGATAAGGTGGGCGGCAAAGGTCTTTTTGTTCGAGAATTGGATGCCGCACTTTTGGATAATCGCATCGATATCGCAGTTCACAGCTGCAAGGACGTTCCAATGGATGTCGACAGCGAAATTCCTTTAGTGGCAGCATCGCGCCGTGCTGATCCGCGCGACGTTTTGGTTTTGCCCTTGGGTGTAGACAAACGGGACGAATCATTGCCAATAGGCAGTAGTTCGGCTAGGCGTCGTGTGCAGCTTGCGAGGCTTTTTCCCAATACCGAAGTCAAAAGCGTTCGCGGCAATGTGTTAACCCGTCTAGAAAAGCTCGATAACAAAGAATTTGGAGCCCTAGTTTTGGCTGCTGCTGGCCTTGAGCGTCTTGGTCTTTCTGAGAGAGCCAGCATGTTCTTTTCGGTTGATGAGATGCTACCTTCTGCAGGGCAAGCAATTATCGCAATCCAGGCAAGAAGAGATTTTGATACCAGCTGTCTCGAGGCTTTTAACGACGAAAACTCGTTTACATGCATGCTTGCCGAGAGGGCCTTTACGCGAGCACTCGATGGAGGTTGTTCTAAGCCCTGTGCAGCACATGCAACGATCGAGGACGATGGGCTGCTTTTGAGGGGCTTGTATGTAAGTGATGATGAATCTGAACTCAGGTATGGGCAGGTTCATCTTTCTAAAAATGAGATCGAATCTGGTGCCGAAGCACTAGCAAAGGAGTTGAAAAACAATGGCTAAGGGCAAGGTCGCGCTAGTGGGAGCAGGACCGGGAGATCCGAGGCTGCTCACACTTAGGGGACGTGAGCTTTTAGAGAAAGCCGACGTTGTGGTTTACGACAGGCTTATTAGCGATGAGATTCTGTCCCACGCCAAGCAAGCTAAGCTGCTTTATGTGGGAAAGGAGCAAGGCCACCATCCTGTGCCCCAGCACGAGATTAACGCGATGCTTGCTCGTGAGGCCACCGAAGCCGATCTTGTTGTAAGACTCAAAGGCGGAGATCCCTATGTCTTTGGCAGGGGTGGAGAAGAAGGCGAGTATCTAGTTGAGCAGGGTTTCGAAATAGAGGTTGTTCCTGGTGTGACCAGCGCGATAGCGGCTCTTTCCTATGCTGGGATTCCTGCAACATCTCGCAATATTGCGCAGTCTGTGAGCATCATTACAGGTCATGCTCGAGCAGATGGGGAGCTAGAGATCAACTTTGAGGCTCTCTCTAAAACCGGTGGAACACTTGTTTTTTTGATGTCCGTAACATCTCTTCCTGATATTTCGGGAAGACTTTTAGAGGCCGGAATGGATCCATCGACTCCGGCAGCAATTGTTCAAAACGGCACCTTGCCTTCACAGCGCAGAGTTGCCGGGACTCTTTCGACAATTGTTGAAGATGCCCAAGCCGCAAATGTGCAAAGTCCAGCAATAGTGGTTGTAGGGGATGTATGTGCTTGTGTCGATGCGCTCGACTGGTATTCGAGGCTGCCACTTTTTGGACAGACCGTGCTTGTAACTCGTCCAAGAGATACTGCAGGCGCATTAAGCACAAAGCTTCGCGAAGCTGGAGCAGATGTTGTTTCGCTCCCGTGTATTGATACACACGCAATTCTGGATAAGTCTGTACAAGATGCAGTAGATCAACTAGTGCTAGGAAAATACACTTGGCTTGTGCTTACTAGTGTTCGAGGTGTGTCGGCTCTCTTTGAAGCTCTCGACAATACCGGATTGGATGCAAGAGCTTTGTCAAAAGTTAAGATTGCCTGTGTTGGTGCCAGTACTGGCGAGGCCTTGGCTAAACATGGGATTAGGGCAGACTATACTCCTGAACACTATGATGGTGCACATCTAGGGGAGGGCCTAGCCGATTTTCTCGAAACCTCCGATTGTGTGCTGATATTCAGAGCCAAAAATGCTGCACCTGGACTCACAGAAGCCCTTGATGCTGCCAATGTGGCTTGCAAAGATGTAGCAGCATACGAGACTGTTCCTGTAAGCGACGATCGTGCTGCAAAAGAGGTTTCTGCAAAAGTAGCCGCAGAAGAGATAGGCTATGCGGCTTTTACGAGTGCATCTGCTGTGCGTGCCTTTGCTAAGGCAGTTCCCGAGGCTGCAAATTCCAAGATAATCGCAGTATGCATTGGACCATCCTCTGAAAAAGCTGCCAAAAATCTGGGATTACGTACGATAGTTGCCAAAAATGCAAGTCTGGACGCTCTGGTTTGCGCAATAGTGGATGATATCCAGAGCTAAGATCGCGCCAATAACGGATTGTGCTAAATTCGCGCTAAAACCGGATCAAAAGAAAGGACGATCATGACACAAGATCAAATTCCAAGTCCCTATCTTCGTCCACGTCGCCTCAGGCGCACGCAGGGTATCCGCAATATGGTTCGAGAGACGCGGGCTAGTGCAAAAGCCTTGGTTTACCCGCTGTTTATCGTAGAAGAAGAGAATGTAAAGCGAGAGATTTCAGGCTTACCTGGCCAGTATCATTACTCTCCCGATCGGGTGACAGAGGGAGTGGCTGAGGCAATAGAGGCAGGCGTGGAATCTTTTTTGATCTTTGGCCTACCTGCTCATAAGGACGAAATAGGCTCTGGAGCATGGGTAGATGATGGTATTGTTCAGCAGGGTATTCGAGCTATCCGTGCGCAATATCCACAAGTCACCATCATTGCGGATACCTGCCTTTGTGAATATACCTCCCATGGACACTGCGGACCTCTGCCAGAGTCTGTCATGAAGGATCCAAGCAAGGCTTCGCCCGATGATCTTTGCGAGGCTGCTGCTGGCCCACTTAACGATCCCACAATCGATCTACTAGCCAAAACGGCCGTCTCTCAGGCCAAGTCTGGTGCGGATATCGTTGCTCCATCGGCGATGATGGATGGGCAGATTGCTGCAATCCGTACAGGACTCGACAATTCAGGTTTGGACCATATCTCGATAATGAGCTATTCGGCTAAATATGCCTCTGCTTTTTATGGGCCATTTCGCGAAGCCGCTGATTCTGCGCCAAGTTTTGGAAACCGCAAGGGTTATCAGATGGATCCGCATAACAGCCGCGAAGCTATTCGCGAGAGCATGATTGATGAGGAAGAGGGCGCAGACTTCTTGATGGTTAAACCTGCTCTTGCCTATCTGGATGTTCTTGCCAAATTAAGACAGTCAACAGATCTGCCCATTGCTGCTTACTCAGTTAGTGGGGAGTATTCCATGGTTAAAGCAGCTGCCGCTGCAGCTTATATAGACGAGGATGCAATTGTGGCAGAGATGGCAAGCAGTATCTTTAGGGCTGGAGCCGATGTGTTGATCAGCTATTACGCCAAGGAGATTGCCCAGATGATCATCAGAGGAGATATTGGTTAAAGCTATGAGTCACACAGAGCTGTCAAATTCGGATACTGCCGATAATGCAAAAGCCAACAATTCATCGTCAGAACTGTTCGCGCAGGCGCAAGAGTTCCTGCCGGGTGGTGTAAACAGTCCAGTTAGGGCCTTTGGTTCTGTGAGACGCGATCCCCTCTTTATCGACAGCGCCGACGGCTGCACTATCACAGATGTCGAGGGACGTACTTACATCGACTATGTGGCCTCGTGGGGTCCGATGATCTTGGGACACAATCATCCTGCTGTTTACAAGGCAGTGGAAGAGGCTATCAAGCATGGCTTGAGCTTTGGTGCTCCCTGTCCGGCAGAAGTTGAACTTGCTCGTTTGATCTGTTCGATGGTGCCAGAACTCGAGATGGTACGGATGGTCAACAGTGGCACCGAAGCTGTGATGAGTGCTTTGAGGTTGGCCAGAGCTGCAACTTCGCGTTCAAAGATCATTAAATTCGAAGGTTGCTACCATGGTCATTCTGATGGGATGCTAGTTAAGGCTGGCTCTGGAGCACTGACAGGTGGCTTACCCTCAAGTGCGGGAGTTTCCTCGTCAATGGCTGCAGATACAGTAGTTGCCACCTATAACGACTTGGCAAGTGTTGAGCTTGCCTTTAAAACTAATCCGGGTGAAATAGCGGCAGTTATTGTAGAACCAGTTGCTGCAAATATGGGAGTGCTTCTACCGGCTGAAGGCTTTTTGGAAGGCCTTAGAAGCCTTTGCGATTCTAACGGGAGCTTGCTTATCTTTGACGAGGTAATCACTGGTTTTAGATTAGCTCGCGGTGGAGCTCAGGAAAGATTTGGAGTCAGAGCCGATCTTGTTACATATGGCAAGATCATTGGTGCGGGAATGCCTGTGGGTGCCTATGGTGGCTCGCGCAAGCTAATGGAAATGATTGCCCCATGCGGCCCTGTCTATCAGGCGGGTACACTTTCTGGCAACCCTGTTGCAATGGCTGCCGGATATGCTCAGCTAACAGTTCTAAATGATGATCCGTCTATTTATGAGCGCATTAATGCCTCTGCTGCAAAGCTTGCGGAGGGGCTAAAATCGGCACTGGAGGGACTTGCCTATGTGCAATCTATAGGCTCATTAGTTTGCGCCTTTTTTAATGGAGGATCTCCGGTTAGCTCCTATGCCGATGTGATGTCTTCTGACACCTCTTTATTTGCGGATTTCTTCAATCAGATGTTAGATCGAGGTGTTTATCTAGCTCCATCGCAGTTTGAGGCCATGTTTGTTGGAGCTGCTCATGATGATCAAGCGATTGAGCGCACCATAAAGGCCGCCCAAGATGCCAAAGATGCCATCAAATACCCTAGACAAGCTTAGAAAGTATGCGTCAAAACTAGCGCGTGTACAAGATTGTAAAACTCCGGGAATAGCAC
>CAZOMM010000029.1:19704-23129 GCA_964581165.1 uncultured Coriobacteriaceae bacterium | reverse complement strand
ACACCAAAAGCAATAAATCTAAAAGGCTGACATTCAACAACAAGGCCGGCATCCAAATCTGGGTGTCGGCCTAAAAGTTAACAAACAGCCACCATCTCAAACCAGTTGCTACACTACTTTTCAAAACACTGCCGCACTACTACTTGTCATTTACTGCTTGCGTAGATGATCGCGCAGAAATGGAACCGAAAAAACAACAAGGCCTCTACCAGCAGGCTCTATGACACCCCTGGCAATAAGCCGCCTCCTGTACTTTTGAGCGTAGTCAATAGTGCAAGACATTCGCTCAGCGATATCGCTAACTTTACTAGCCTCTTCATCTAATGTCATTGCAGTTAAAAAATCGATATCCCTTGGAGAAAGCGATTTCAATGTGATACTGCATATATCATTTTCAAAATCTTCTTGAGCGCTATACAAGGCATCGTTAAATGCATCATCTGAGATCGTACCTTCATCTTGCGCACCAATAATAAGGTAATGACCAACAAGCTGAAGCATATATGGCGATCCATAAGTAAATTCAGCAGCAAAACGTCTCTTTTGGACATCAATCTCTACACCCAAAGATTCGAAGGCTCTTGCAAAAAAGGTATCAACTTCATTGATCTTAAGAGGATCAAGTGAAATCTTTCTCGCTCGATTCAGGAACGTTAAAACATGATCATTTAATGTAGCAGATACAGCACCTGGAAGTCCCGCCATTACCAATGCAAGATCAAGGCCTTCCCCTATCATCTCCTGATAAACAGTCACAAGTTGCCTAATCTCAGTTGAGTTAGCCTGAAGTTCATCAACAAGAATCAATATTCCATGGCCCAATTTTGACAACTTGCGTGCTAGCTGTGTGAGTTTGTACTGCGGAGATTTTGTCTCTTGAATCTCACGGCTAAACTCAAGCCCTGCAGAAAAACCCAGCGCACCAATACATGCACCCGCAATGGATGCTCCTGGCGACTTAACATATCGAGATCCATCTTCTTGTATTTTTTCAACAATTCTAACGAGGAGACCTTCTGATAAAACTGTTGGAGTTGCAACTACAAAACCTCGCTCTGCTGCACGATCGGCAAGCTCCCAAAGCAAAACTGTTTTACCGCTTCCCCGTTGCCCCAGAAGCACAATCGAGCGTTCTCTGTTTCCAGGATTACCATCAAGGCCTTTGAGAAAGTCAGAGATGATAGACTCTCTACCAACAAGATATTTCGGACGATTTCCAAATGAGGGGGCAAAAATCGTATCTGTTACCATCTACTTAGCCTTAGTTTTCCTTTTTTTCCTATTCTTTCCTTTTTTTCCTATTCTTTCCTTTTTTTCTAAATTGTCAAGAAAGGTGAAGTAGAAGCCATACGCACGTAAAAGCCATACGTACATAAAAGGTCGCACACATGCAAAAACCTCCCGTTATTGGTATGTGATCTATCGCCAATAACGGGAGGTGTCATATTTGCGACATATTTGCGGTCATGCTTGCGACCATACTTGCAGTCACACTTGAGCGACTTGCAGTATTTTTACTTCATAGTTTGCAGTTTTTACACGCTAGCCTTGCGTTGACGCATGTTGATCATGCGATTTAAGGCATTAAGGTAGGCCTTGGTGGAAGAAACAATAATATCGCCATCGGCACCTCGGCCAGAATAGACCTCGCCATCGTCGGCCTTGATCCTAACCGAAACCTCACCCAAGGCATCAATTCCACGAGTTACAGACTGCACGCTAAACTCGAGCAGATCATTTTCGACCTGAATGATCTTGTTAACAGCCTTATAAGCCGCGTCCACCGGACCTGTTCCAAAGGCAACATCGGTGATTTCCTTGCCAGACTCATCTGTTAGCGTAAGAGTAGCTGTGGCAATTAGCGGAGATCCACAAGAAACCTGAAGAGCCTTCAGCGAATAGACTGCAGTCGTGATGCGATCCTGCTCACCAACCAAAGCCTCAAGATCCTCGTCGTAGACTTCCTTTTTCTTGTCGGCCATATCCAAGAAGGCCTCATAAATCTTATTTAGCTCCTCGCCGCTATACTCATAGCCCAGCTCGCTTAAGCGCTCATGCAAGGCTGCACGACCAGAACGCGCTGAAAGGATGATCGAACTTCCACCGGCACCAACATCGGAGGGATTGATAATCTCGTAAGTGTCACGACTCTTGATAACACCATCTTGATGAATTCCCGAAGAGTGAGCAAATGCATTTGCGCCAACAATAGCTTTATTGGGCTGCACATGAATACCGGTAATCGAAGAGACCAGCCTGCTTGAACGAGTTAGCTCAGTGGTAACAACATCGGTGTAGGCATCGAGCTCATCACCATGCATCTTAATGGCCATGACAACTTCTTCGAGAGCAGTATTGCCGGCTCTTTCTCCTAAGCCATTGATCGCACACTCAATCTGACTTGCACCATTGGCAACTCCTGCCAACGACAGAGCAGTAGCCATTCCTAGGTCGTTGTGGCAGTGAACCGAAATTGTAACGTCTTCGATCCCGTCAACATTGTCCATTAGGTACTTAATACGCTGCCCAAAATGATCGGGCATCGAATATCCAGTGGTATCGGGAATATTGACCGTTGTGGCCCCAGCCTTAACAACTGCCTGAACAATGCGAGCTAAAAACTCAAACTCAGAACGCCCAGCATCCTCGGCGTAAAACTCTACATCGTCTGTAAACTTGCGAGCATACTTAACTGCGGCAACTCCACGCTCTATTGCCTGCTCCTCGGTAATATGCAATTTATCGCGCAGATGGCTGGGAGACACCCCTATGCCGGTATGAATACGCGGACGCTTGCAGTCTTTGAGGGCTTCGGCGGCAGAATCAATGTCCTTTTCTATCGCACGAGACAAAGCGCATACAACAGCCCTATCTCCCACCAGCTCAGCAATGGAGCGAACCGATTGAAAATCACCAGGACTGGAGATTGGAAATCCTGCTTCGATCACATCAACATTAAGCCTAAGAAGCTGGCTGGTGATCCTTAGTTTTTCGTCCGCGTTCATTGATGCGCCCGGTGACTGTTCGCCATCGCGCATGGTGGTATCGAAGATCTTTATCTTGCGTCCCATTTTGACGATTCCCTCCTTCTAAAGATCGTCAGCCTACAAAAAAGCCCTTGGGATTACAGCCTTAGAAGGCCTCAAAGAGGCTAAGAATGCGTACTCCTCATGGGCAGACATACATAATAGAAGATCGGACAAGCGCTGGGTTTAGTCCGATCTTCTTGTGGTGTGCACGGCGTAAGTGTTAACGCAGATGGCAGCTAGGTGCCAGCTAGGTGCCATCTGAACAACGGCCTCTCTTTAAAAAAGCCCCCTTTAAAAAGCCTCTCTTTAAAAGGTTGTGCAGAATGCCGGCGCTGGCAAGTTCAGAAGCGAGCGAAAAAGTTCCTTTACAGATGGATGTACCAAATCCCGTGCAAG
>CAZOMM010000029.1:10056-19694 GCA_964581165.1 uncultured Coriobacteriaceae bacterium | reverse complement strand
TCCGATCTTCTTGTGGTGTGCACGGCGTAAGTGTTAACGCAGATGGCAGCTAGGCGGTAGCTGAACAACGGCCTCCCTTTAAAAAGCCCCCTTTTAAAAAGCCTCCCTTTAAAAGGCTGCGCAGAATGCCGGCGCTGGCGAGTTCCGCAGCGAGCGAAAAGTTCCCTTACAGATGGATGTACCAAATCCCGTGCAAGTCGTACTCATCCAAAGCTGCAGCAAGCTTATCGCGAACACTTTCAGAGCAAGGTTCGTCGAGATTAAAGACTACGGTCGAAATATCTCCGCCCTCTATAGTGCTTACCTGCATTGTGGAGATATTGATGCCGGCATCTCCCAGCACGGGAGTGATTCTGCTGAGCCTGCCTGGACCATCGACATACTGCATAACCAAGATATTAGAAGCCGGAGCCATGTCGAATCTATAGCCTAAAAAGTCCACGATCCTAACCTTGCCTCCACCAGCAACGGTGCAGGCAACCTGACTATCCCGACCCTCAACCCTACCGCGCAGGCGAACCATCGAAGAATAAACCTCGAGGTTGTCGTCGTGGTTCATCGTGAGATCAATACCTCGTTCTTCGGCAAGATGATCGGCATTAACAAAGTTGACTCTCTCGTCGCTTGTCTGCGAGATGATTCCCTGCAGAGCAGCAGTACCAAGAATCTCGTAATTCCCTTTAGCAAGCTCGCCCATGGTAGTAACTTGCAGCGAGGTGATTGGATCACCCGCAAGCTGCGCGAGAATGCGTCCTGCAGTCTGGCAGGCCTCGATATAAGGCCCAACTGTGGCCATTACATCGTCTGGAACCCTTGTCATGTTCAAGGCTGTTGGAACCATGCGTCCCTCGAGGCCACTGATGATAAATTCCGAGATCTGGATACCCGCGCGATCCTGAGCCTCTACGGTATTAGCACCCAAATGCGGGGTGAGAATAATGTTGTCCAGCCCATGCAATACAGAATCTGTACAAGGTTCCTTTTCGTAAACATCAATAGCAGCACCCGCAATACGACCTTCACGAGCGGCACTGGCTAAGGCATCCACATCGTAGATCCCACCTCGTGCAGCATTTACTAGGTAAACACTCGGCTTCATCTTGGCAAATTGTTCCTCGCCAAACATGCCCATGGTTTCGGCAGTTTTTGGAAGATGGACAGTAATGAAGTCTGCCTGGGGGAGAATTTCGTCAATATCCTCGTAAAGTTCAACACCCAGCTCCTCGGCACGCTTTTGGGAGCAGTAGGGATCGTAAGCAATCAAGCGCATTCCAAAACTGGCTGCTCGTTCTGCAACCAAAGCACCAATGCGACCCAAACCAAAAATCGCAAGGGTTTTTTCGTAAAGCTCATTACCCTTAAACTTACCGCGCTCCCAATTGCCAGCCTGCATGGAATTATTGGCTGCAACGGTTTTTCTGGCCGATGCCAGCATTAAGCATATGGTTTGCTCAGCGGCCGAAATCACATTAGAAGTTGGGGCATTGCATACGATAACGCCTTTTTCGGTAGCGGCCTCAACATCAACATTGTCCACACCAACACCAGCGCGACCAATTATTTTGAGATTTGTAGCTGCCTCAATAATCGGGCGCGTAATCTTGGTGGCACTACGAACAATGATTGCGTCGTAATCGGCTGCGATGGCAACTATCTGCTCTTCGGTTTGCCCAGTGCGTACATCAACCTCATAAGCATTGTCACGAAGCATCTGTACGCCAGCATCGGCTATCTTATCTGCAACTAATATTTTCACTAAACTAACCTTCCATAAACACTTCTTCGGCTGCCTTGATGCCAGCACCCTTCTCAAACTCATAGCCCAACTCGGCAAGAGTCATCTCGAGTGCCGCTAAAACTGTTATCACATCAAAATCAGCTACATAACCAAGATGTCCGATCCTAAAGATCTTGCCTGCATACTCGGCCTGTCCTCCGGCAATAGTTACGCCATACTTGTTCTTCATAATCGAAACAAGTTCCTTGCCATCAATGCCTTCTGGAACAACAACCGGTGTAACCGCACTGCCACGACCCTCTACAGGAGCAAATAGCTCTAGGCCCAAAGCTTCCACGCCGCAGCGAGTAGCTTTGGCAAGCCTTGCATGACGTGCAATTACATTATCGAGACCCTCTTCGCGGATAAGCCTGAGCGACTCAGCCAAGCCAATCATCAGCGAAACGGCAGGTGTAAATGGAGTGGTGTCTTTTTCGAGATTCTTCTTGTACTTGCCCCAATCCAAGTAATACTTGGGAAGAGTTGAGCGTTCGTAAGCTTTCCAGGCCTTGGGGCTAACCGTGCAAGCGGCTAATCCTGGAGGGAGCATAAGACCCTTTTGGGATCCCGTCATAACACAATCGATGTGCCACTCGTCGGCCCTCATCTCAACAGCTCCGATGCCGGTGATTGAGTCGACAATAAATACGCAATCGGGATAATCCTTTACTATCTCGCCGATCATCTTGACATCGTTAAGCACACCCGAAGAGGTCTCGGACTGAGTTACGATCACACCGCGAACATCGGGATTTTCGGCAAGAGCAGCAGCAATATCGTCGGGATCAACGCAGGAGCGCCACCCGTAAGAGAGGACGATGGGATTAAGTCCGTAAACCTCGGCAATTTCACCCATTCGCTGACCAAACTTACCATTCTCGCAAACGATAAGTTTGTCTCCCGGGCAAAAACAATTAACAATCGAGCTTTCCATAGCCCCAGTTCCAGAGCTTGCAAAGATGCAAACATCGCTCTCAGTGGCCTGAAAGACATACTTAAGGCCCTCTGCACACTCGCGAACCACATTGTTAAAGTCTGGGGTACGGTGATGAATCATCGGCTTGGCTTGCGCAAGCAGCACCTCAGAGGGAACCTGTGTTGGCCCCGGTGTCATCAGATACTTTTTCTTCATTCTGTCATCCTCTCTTCTAGGGAACCCCTTTTAGATCCCCATCCAAAGGGGCTTACTCCCCCTTTAATGACCGGTCTACTTCTTAGACGGCTTACGTAGTCGTAAGCGCCTGTCTAAACTTGCCGCAGCTGTTTGCCGCAGCTGTCTGTAGCAGCTATTTGCCGCAGCTGTTTGTAGCAGCTATTTGCCGCAGGTGCTTGCCGCAGCTGCTCCTCTCAATGAAAACCTAAGTGTTTCGAGATAGGGCGATCTTGCCCGTTCTAGCAATCTCCTTAATCCCGTAACCCCTAAACAGATCCTCCATTGCCTTAAGCTTGTCCGATGTGCCCGTAGCTTCGATAGTCATGGCATTTTTGCCCACATCGACAATACGAGCCCTAAACACATTGACCAGCTCTATTAGCTCATGCCTAACCTCAGCCGGAGCATGAACTTTAAAAAGCACCAGTTCGCGATAGACAGATTCTTCGTCTGTGAAGTTGTTGATTTTATGCACGTTGATTAATTTGTGGAGCTGCTTTGTAATCTGCTCTAGAGGCACATCATCAGCCTTAACCACAAGCGTGATTCTAGATAGCGTAGGGTCTTCGGTTACGCCTACGGCTAGCGACTCGATGTTAAAACCCCGGCGAGTGATAAGCCCCGTAACCCTAGTGAGCACACCAAATCGGTTGTCAACAAGTATCGAAAGAGTATGCTGCATGCCTATCGTCTCCCCTTCCTAGACTTGGTGGGTATTCCTGGGCCTTCTGCACCAATCATGTGAGCAAGCGATTTGCCATTTTTGACCATGGGAAGAGCCAGCTCTTCATGAGACATCCTCACATCCAAAATTGCAGAACCTTCGCTATCTAGCAGCCAAGCCACAGCTTGGTCTAGCTCGGCTGGAGCTGCAACAGTTCGACCTTGCCAGCCATATGCTTGGGCAAGCAATTCATAATCTGGAGTTCTGGGAAGATCACAAGCTGTATATCTGGCACTGTAATAAACCTGCTGAAGCTGACGAATCATCCCCAAAGCAGCGTTATTAAAAACCAAGATCTTTATCGGCAAGCCATATTGCACACAGGTGGCCATCTCCTGAATATTCATTTGGATGGAGCCATCGCCTGCCAAGCAAAGCACCGTTTTGCTAGGATTGGCAATCTGCAAGCCCATAGAAGCCGGAAAACCAAAGCCCATGGTTCCAGCTCCTCCCGAGGTAAAGAAGGTCCCAGGACCAAGATCTTTAAGCATCCTAGATGCCCACATCTGATGCTCCCCAACCTCGGTGGCAACAAGAACATCTTGGTCTCGGCCCACAAGATGATTATTAATTGCCTCGATTATCTGTTCGGCCGAGATTAGCTCTGCATCTGGTTCTGGATCATCGATGGAGCATTCATTTCTCCACTCTTCGATCTGCTCGAGCCAAGCCTCTGTTTGAGGTCTTGGATCTTCTTTTCTAAGCTGCACCACAAGCTCAGATAAGACCTCGTGAGCATCGCCAACAATGGGAACGTCTACTCTGAGGTTTTTGCCAATTTCTGCAGGATCGATATCGATGTGGATGACCTTAGCCCTAGGCGCAAAATCGCTAACTGCACCTGTGACTCTATTAGAAAACCTAGTTCCTACTGCCACCAAGAGATCGCAGCCCATTACAGCAAGATTGGCTGGAGGAACTCCATGCATCCCAATCTGACCCAGATGCAAAAAATGATTTGCCGGAAAAGATCCTCTGCCCATGAGTGACTGAGCTACTGGAATCTCGAATAACTCAGCCAGCGCCTTGAGATCGGCATCTGCATTACTCGCAACAACTCCACCACCAGATAGAATCACCGGACGCGTAGCCTCGCGAATGAGAGTTGCAGCCTGCTTAATCTGCCTAGCATTGCCCTTATAGGTTGGTTTGTATGAGGCCAATGAGACCTTACGGCTTGCCTTGCAAAGATACTTAGCCGTAGCCTTGGCAATGTCACTTGGAACACATATAACCACAGGACCACGTCTACCAGTATTGGCAATATAAAATGCCTCATGCACTGCATCTTCTAGCTCAGAAGCATCTTTTACAAGATAACTATGCTTGGTAACGGGCAGTGTGATTCCCAAAAAATCAGCTTCTTGAAAGGCATCGGTTCCGATTGCAGTTGTTGCCACCTGACCAGCAATTACCACAAGAGGCTGAGAATCCATGTAGGCATTAGTAATCCCTGTAACTGCATTGGTTGCACCAGGGCCACTTGTTACTAAAACTACACCGGGCTTGCGCGCACTGCGAGCATAACCCTCGGCTGCATGTACTGCAGCCTGCTCGTGCCTTACTAGAACATGTTTGATTTTTTTGGAAGCTAAAAGTGCATCGTAAATTTCGAGAACTGTGCCACCTGGATAGCCAAAAACCACCTCAGTGCCTTCGTCTTCGAGCGCCCTTACCAATATGCGAGCACCCGTGGTCTGTTGGGTGGTATGCGCGGCAGCCTGAGTTGAAGTATCTGAATGCTCAGCTATTGTCTCAAGATCTGCATCCTTGGCCTTGCTAGAAGCAGATGAGGTAGCTGCTTTTTGCGCAAGCTTTACGCTATCTCGTTTAGGCCTTACCATCGTTTTCCTTTCCCGCCGTCCGTCTAAGCTAAACGGCGGTCAGGTTTGCCGTACAGGGATATCAGTGGAGTGAATCCGGCTTCATGGCTTCATGGCTTCATGTGTGTAGAACTCGCATGTAGGGCACGCGATTGTGCGATGCGCGGTGGGTGACTGCGCGGCGATACACGGTACGCGGTGCGGGCGATACGCTATGTGCGACTGCGCAATGCGCGACTGCACGATGAGCGGCAATGGGCGATGCCAAAAGGCATAGCCGGCAAACACAAGCTACAAACTCGCGACATATGAAACATCCCAGTACGGCTGATAACGGTGGCCACCGATTCGGCTTACTTGTTTGCATCTGACAGAAAGATCGTCTCTAGCAAATGCAAACTTTCGGGCGAACTGCTCGGAGGTGAATTCGGAGACGTCCCACGTCGAACTCTCAGCACTTGTCCAACTCTCTGTGGAAGGATTGGCCCCCGCTGTCCTCGTCATTGCAATTGTCTTTATGTAATTGGATCCGAGTATAGCCCTGCAAAACCCTCAGATACAACTGAGGATTTTGGACTGGCGTATTTTATGGGGAAACCGTCCACGCGTTGTCCACGCGTTGTCCATACCCTAGGTATCCTAGGCATTAGTGCCCTAGTTTGATCCTAGCTTGACACTAACTTGGCTCCACAGTTTTCGCAAAAAGCACTATTGGACTGACAATGAGCTGCACACTTGGGGCAAACAATCGAATCGGCTGCTGAATTTGCCTTATTGGCAGCATTAAACATCGTCGTAGGATTATCGTCGGCAGAATCCACTGGCTGTGTTGGTTTGACAGTTCCTTGACGCTGTGCGGCTTGCTGTGACACAGCCTGAGGAGCAGCTTGTTGCGGCACTCCTTGCACAGAAACGGCCTGCTGGGCTGCCCCCTGAGTTGGAATTCCCTGAGCCGAAACGCCCTGTGCCGGCACAGCCTGCGGTGACATAGCTTGTCTTGGTATTTCTTGAGCAGAAAGTCCCTGCTGTGTCACTCCCTGCTGTGCCATTCCCTGAGGTGCCACGCCTTGCTGTACCACCCCCTGAGGTGTCACTCCCTGCGGAGAAACTCCCTGTGCTGGCATGCCCTGAGGAGGCATTGCCTGCCCCGGTGCAGCTTGAGGAGGCATTCCCATCTGCTGCTGAGCCATGTGTTGTTGAGTCATCTGTGCTTGCTGTAAACGATAAGCCTGTTTGGCCCGACCTCTCTCAGAAAACCTGTAGGCAAATAAAGCAAGAACACCAAAGAAAATGGCATTGACGAGTGCATATATCTCGGCATAGTAGTAAATAGCAGTCGCACCAAAAATAAAATCAAACAGCTCATATACAGCCATAACGGCGCAGCTATAAACAATTACCATGTCATCTTTTTTGATAAAGGCGATAACTAGACCAAGCAAAAAGGCCCACATTCCTATTACAGCCAGAACGCCGCCAAAAATATACATGTTTCCGTAGAGCAGAAGCTCCATTAAGGCACCAATAATATAGAGACACAGGCCTCCACCAACAAAGAGAAATTCAAGATTTAGATATCGCATTGCATTTGGAGATCTCTCAAAATGCTGCTTGATTACGTCTCTATAGCTTTGCACTTATCAAACCCTTCTTCCAAAAACCAACTGCATCATTGAACTACTGCACATATTCCTTAATTTAAGCGAAGACTGCGCAACTGCGCCTAAGCATTATCTCACTATTGTGAAAATCCATCTTCCTATGCAAAGCAGTATTCATACAAAAGTCCGAGCATTCCATCATTCTCGCTAACATGCAGCATCGAAACTTCTGCAAGCTCCATTACTACATCGAGAATTAGCAAGCCAGCCACTATCACAGATGCCCTAGCTGCTTGCAATCCAACCACCTGCTTGCGAGTCTCAAGATCCATAGAAGCAAGACGCTCCAAAGTGGCTATTAGATCTCGGCGGCTTGCAGTGCTCTTATGAACCTGTGACGAATCATATCGCTCCATTTGCTTAAGAATCGCAATTAAGCTTGTGGCAGTTCCCGCAACAGCTATGAGTTGCTCAACCTCAACATCATTTCCCTCAAAAAAACTACACAGCTCTGCTTTTACCCATTTGCGAGCTGTAATCAGACTATCTTTGTTTGGCGGCTCATCTTGCAAAAACATCTCAGTAAGCCTGCGGCAACCAACATCAAATGAATGCGTCTTGCGCATAGTGGGAGAGCTTGAAGATATGTCTTTAGCTGCGGTAGAAAACGCAAATGCAGCTGGATCAGTTGCTTCAGCCGCAGCCGCTCCAGTTGCTCCAGCCGCATCAGCAACAGCTGCGGCATCTCCAAACGACAGTTCGGTTGAACCCCCACCTATGTCTGCCACAAGAATGTTGCTTCCCTCAAAATCGTAAGTAGCTCCAGTAAATGCGATGGAAGCTTCACTCTCGCCAGAGATAACGCAAAGTTCAATACCTCTTTTGGCTAAAAGATCAACAAGCTCACAAGAATTAGAAGCATCTCTTGCCGCCGAGGTAGCTACTGCAAGAACATTCTTGAGACTGCCTGCACTTGCCTGCACATCCATTTTGTAGTCGCGCATTATGTCTAGATAGGCATCTACAACCTCAGTGACCCTATTTAGAGCCTGCTCTGACAAAAATCCGCTATCCAGCAAGCCTTCACCCAAGTTGGTAATTCTTGCTTCCCTGTAAAGCTGAGTGATCCTTTTATTGCCACCGTCAAGGCCAGCATCAAGATCACCGTCAAGACCACCGTCAAGATCACAGTCGGCAATAAGAAGCCTAGTAGACACAGTGCCGATGTCTAAAATAGCTATTCGCTTTTTATTCTGAGTAACTTGATTAGTCGTCATTAAATTAGTCGTCATTAATAAAGAAGAACGCGTCTAAGATCTCTTCCAAAAAACCATCCTCAACAACAACATCTTCAGAAGATACGGATGTCGGAAGAGTAAAGTTCTGACTTTCTGAATCAAGGCTAGATACAAGACCCGAAGTCTCGCCTTCTTTTACCCAACCATATTGACTTCGAACATAATCTTCGATGCCCTCATCGGTTCCAAGCTCATCAATCAGATCTTGAATCTCTTCGTTTCGCTGTTCGATAAGCTCTAATTCTGCATTTGATCTAACAAGCTGCCTTACCGAGATATAGTTTTCTCTTGCAGCTGGGTAAATAAGCAGCACCAAGCACAGAATCACGAGTACTGTCACTAAAAAGGCCATCAATCTGGGAGACACCCTGCTAGCTAGGGCAGAAAATGCAGGACCAAACGGCATGGCGATCCTGTCAGTTGTGCCACGTTTTTTGTCTTTTTTGAAGACTTTGCCAAGGCTCTTAGATTGTTTGGATCCCGATTTGGATCCTGATGTCGCTATAAGCCCGGCGCGGGATTTGCCTTGGTTGCCTTTGGAATATCCGAAAGATTGATCCAAAGCCGATAATGCAGCAACTTTGACACCAGACACCTCGTTGTGGCTCTTAAATTGGCCTGAACCTAAAGGCACAGTAATCTTGGCGCGCGACGATTTTTTGGACTCTTGCCCTAATTGAGAGCGCACATTCAAGTTGGAATCTAGTCTAGATTCGCTTTTAGAACGTGGGGTTTTTGAGAAGGGTGTATTGTTTGCTAAAGATCCATAGCCTGCATTTTGCTCTTGAGATCCCTGCTTGCGAGATTCCTTGTTAGAAAGCCCTCCATCGATTACCGAAAACTTGGTTTTAGGAACCTTAAACTTTACATATTTCTCATTGTTGTTTTTGGATGAAGACGCGCCCAAAGACCTGTCGATTCCATAGGGGCTATCGCCAGGGGAGCGTTTGTTATTTATCTTGGAACGCGAATAGTAGGATCTAGTCAACTTGGACTACCCCCATTTCGTTATCTGTTTTGTTTTAGCTGTGTTTATAACGATGTTGGGCAGTATATCACGCAATCTAGATATTCAAGCGCGATATATTTCAAATATGGTAGGGGCGGAGGGATTCGAACCCTCAATCCTAAAAGGCGGCAGATTTTAAGTCTGCAGCGTATGCCAATTCCGCCACGCCCCCAAATCAAGCACCTGCCGAATGATAACCCAAGCTCAGGTCTAAGGAGAAGTCCCAAGAAGCAAAGGGCACAAAAACGGCAAG
>CAZOMM010000029.1:2875-9956 GCA_964581165.1 uncultured Coriobacteriaceae bacterium | reverse complement strand
AAACTGCAGCCCGAAACTGCCGCCCAAAACGGTAACCCCTCCCAAAAAGAAAAGAGGCTGCAAAACTGCAACCTCTCCCCTTTGTTTAATCTAAGCACTTTGATCTAATTAGCGACTGCCTTGATAAGACCATAGCCTCCACCATGTCGACGATAAACCACACAGGGCTCGCCCGAAAGCTTGTCTTCATACAAGAAGAAGTCGTGACCTAAAAGATCAATCTGAATAAGAGCTTCCTCTTCTGTTAGAGGCTCCAGCTCAATCTCCTTAACCTTAACAACGCTTTCATCGCGCTCAATCTCAGCCGCAATTTCTTCGATAGACTCACTTGGAATTGTTTCGCTAGGTTTGGCAGATCTGATCTTTTTGTCAATGACCTTGGTCTTGAATTTACGAAGCTGCCTTGCAACCTTTGCTGCAGCAATATCGATTGCCGCATACATATCTTCGCCAGCCTCCTCGGTGCGAATGATATGTTTCTTTACCCTGAGCGTAACCTCAGCCACAGCTGGATTTGCAATTGCAGGATTTTTCTCTATATGAAGCACAACATCTACTGTCATTGGCGAGACATCAAAGGTTTTGAGCGCCGATCCAATCTTCTGATTTACATAGTCGCGCAAAGCATCTGAAACTGTCATTTTTCTTCCGGTGATGTTGATATCCATGAGCATATCCTCTCTCGATCGGCCCTACACGCAGCAATTACCTTGCTGCGAAGCCCCTTATGTTGACAACTACGTTTAATTTATAGTTGTGCCACAGATCTACTCTGTGGCATCTTCCGTAGTGTCATCGGCACTTGATTCATCAGAAGCAGATTCATCGCTGGCTGTTTCATCAGCTGTTTCATCAGCAGTTGACTCGTCGGTGCTTGATTCATCAGCAGTTGACTCATCAGCGGCTGGCTCATCGGCACTTGATTCATCGTTGCTTGATTCACCGCCGCTATCATTAGAACTTGATTCCTCATTAGTATCAGTAGTGTCAATATCTATAAGTTCTATACCAGAACTAGGAATAATACTTGCCGCACACGAAGTGCTTACCCATTTGGCCACAACAACTTCTAAAACCCCATTGCTATAAATAGTCTCTAAGGCATCCTGTACAGCAGTGATCAAATCAGAATATGAATTTGATACGCCTATATAAACCCCGCTGGGATCTTGAAGAGATGTCATGTAAGCAATGCCCTCATAAGACATCGAAAGATATCCGCCTGCGACAGAATCACTTGCCACATAATCGATTTCACCGTCTGCAAGTGCCTCAAAGGCATCCGAAAGCGATGTGTAAGTCTCGAGATGCGACTCAGTGGTATACGAAAGAGCTGCTCTGGCTGCAGCGCTATTTTCATAGGCTCCAACAGTGCCAGTTGCAAGATAGTCAAGACTAAATTCCGAAGCTTCTCTGTCATCAGAAGCAAAAATAGCCGGTCCATTTTCTACGTATGGACCCACCAGGCTTAAACTTGAGCTTAGAGCTTGCGTTGCAGAAACGTTCATTACAATGTCGAGCTCGTCGTTATCGAGAAGTGCTTCGAAGTCTTCTCCACTGATATCAACAATCTCCAGTTCAAGACCTAGTTCAGTTGCTAAAGCGGCGGCCACATCCACATCAAGACCTATGATTTCGCCATTGGATACGCCACCAAAAGGAGCAAGTGTGGAGTCTACTCCAACTGTGAGAACTCCCTCTGTTACTAGACTGGATCCAGATACTGTGGGATCAAGTGACACCTCCCTGCTTCCCTCCGTGCCGCATCCAGACATCATCAAACACGATCCAAGCGCAAGGGCAGCTAGAGTTGCCGTAGCTACTTTTTTGATCCCTACCATCAAATCCCCTTACAAAACTGCAAGCCAATTTTTATGTCATACCTTGCATGCGCCGCATCTGCATGCGCCGCATATGCACGCCGCATCTGCATGCCGCATGCGCCACATCTCATGGCTTGGTATAGCTCAATTGCAAACACTCTGTTTGCTATCACAGATGCCCTGCTTGCTAATACTGTAACACTACCAAAACCAATAAGGCACAGCATAACAAAGCATAGCAAAGAGCAGGCTAGTCCTCCCGACTGACCTGGTCTTTGCCCCCACACTCGCGCACTGGAGCCTTAGCTTGATACTATCTCACTCCAGCCCTCTCGCCCGGGGAAGCCCTGCTTGCCCTAAGTACGAAATCGAGCGGTGCGTCTTACATCTAGAATGCGCCATGCTCACCAAGCATGCTATACATGCAAGGCTTACGTGGGTCCTTTTGACCGCATCTGTCTTGGACTAAGGCATCTTTGATACCCGCAACCACAGCCCGGGAGAACCACGCAAAGTCTACCAGACCCTGCATAAAGCCGCGAAGATTACACTTTGTGCTCCAGCTTCGAGAATTGCAAGACTTGCGGCGCCTGCGGTAGCTCCACTGGTAAAAACGTCATCTATCAAAAGAATGTTTCCAGATAACTTAAGGTCACATTTAAAGGCCCCTTGCATATTCTGCATCCTTTCTTGCCTGCCCAACACTCTTTGATCAAAGGCCTCTGTGGTCGACAGTGTGCTTATGTAATTGATATCGAGGAGCTTAGTTAATTCACTTACAAGCAAAGAGATGTGATCGAAGCCCCTACGTGCAATAGCCGAAGGTCGCGAGGGAACACTGGTTAGCATATCTATCTGAATTTTGTCCATTTGACAACGCTGCTGTATAGCCTCGGCAATAAGTGCAGCTATATGTTTTGCCAGTCCGCGCTCGCCTGCATCCTTGTACAAGGTAACAATTTTGGAGCCTAGGTCGCGATGTTCCAAAGCACATATCGCATTTGTAAAGGGATAGAAGAATTGCCCCTCGCCCGTCCAGCATTCAGTGCATTGGATGATCCCATAGGGAGCACCACATAAACGACAGGCCAGTCTTTGATCAATCTTGGGGAGTTTGGCTTCGCAATCATCACAGAGTGAGACTCCAGGCATGTCGCAGCCTATGCAGCGCATAGGCCATACTAAATCGGCAATTCCATAAGCCACTCTTGCCAAACTATTTGATATGCCCTTAGAAGCCCTGTTGTTAGGCCTCTTTTTGCGAAGACCTTCCATTCAAAAGAATATGACAGGAAAATCTAAACGGAGAACTTGAGATTTCCAAGCTGGATTTAACTTGGGGCTGAGAAAAATCCTAAACGTAAACTAAATGGAGTCCAAACAGCTACTAAACAACTACTAGATAAAAGAGTAGCTGCCATTATCGTCTGGAAAAATCACGCCTTTATCAGTAATTATCGCGCTGATAAGAGATGCTGGCGTAACATCAAATGCGGGATTTAGAACATCGATATCTTGTGGAGCTGTAGCCATCCAGGTATCTAGGGTGATGCCGTCAATAAAAACACTCCCCGACACTCCACGCACCTCGCTAGGATCGCGCTGTTCGATTGTGATGTGGCTGCCATCGGGGATGGAGATGTCGATGGTAGAAAACGGAGCGGCCACATAAAAAGGAATTCCAAAATGCTTGGCCAGTATCGCATGACCCATTGTTCCAATTTTGTTGGCGGTATCTCCATTGGCTGCAATTCTATCGGCACCCACAATAACGGCATCAACAAGTCCTGCCGCCATTGTGGATGCAGCCATATCATCACAAATCAGGGTTGTAGGAACTCCAGAATGTGATAGCTCCCAAGAGCTAAGACGAGAACCTTGATTAAGCGGCCTTGTTTCGCAGGTATAAACACGCTCGATAAGCCCGCGATCAAAGGCCGAATAAACAACCCCTAGGGCAGTGCCGTAAAAAACAGTCGCAAGAGAACCCGCATTACAGTGGGTCATAATCGCCAGTTTTTTGCCATCCCTATCGTTGGCCAGCTCTTCAAATAGATCGGCACCAGCTTTGCCAATTGCTCTGTTAGATGCCTCGTCGGCCTGTGCAATCTGCTTGGCTTTAGCAAGCATGGCATCTGCCACATACTTAGTACCTGCCTCGCCAGCTGGTGCTGTCTTGCAGGCCTCGTGAGCAGCAGCTGTTACCTTGTTTACAGCCCAAGAAAGATTTACGGCTGTTGGTCTAGCAGAGGCAATCTCATCAGCAACAGGCTTCATGGCCTCAATCATCGAGGAGGCATCGTTGACATCAGGCATATCTCCGGCCTCATTAAAAGCCCAAAGAGCAAGAGCAAAGGCACCTCCAGCTCCTATAGCTGGTGCACCTCGCAGCGCAAGAGTTTTTATGGCATCGATCATCTGCGAATGTTTGTAGCACTTAATTGTCTCGAGCTGCGAGGGCAGCTTTCGCTGATCGAT
This sequence comes from uncultured Coriobacteriaceae bacterium, assembly GCA_964581165.1. Classification (GTDB taxonomy): domain Bacteria; phylum Actinomycetota; class Coriobacteriia; order Coriobacteriales; family CADBOM01; genus CAZPAN01. The sequence goes on along the minus strand of CAZOMM010000029.1, from coordinate 5,655 downwards.
AAGCCCTACATATACCAACCTAGCCTTAGTAGCATCCTCGCCAGCGGTGTCCTTGCTGGTAGCATCTCCGCCAGCGACATCTTCCCCAGAAGCATCCCCGCTAGCAGCATCCTGCTCAGCAGCATCCTGCCCAGCAGTATCCTGCTCAGCAGCATCCTGCCACCAAATACTTCTTGGAAGCTGCTCGACCGAAGCCATAGCCAATCTACTCCGTTCCCATATCCCAAGACGACAAATACTCGCGCTGCTCGTCGCTAAGAGTGTCGATCTTTACGCCCAAGGCCTCAAGCTTAAGCCTGGCAATGTCATCGTCGATTTTTCTGGGAACGTCATAGCAATTTGGAGCCATATCCCTGCCCTCGCGCACTATGAACTCAGCGCAAAGTGCTTGGTTGGCAAAAGACATATCCATAACCTCAGCCGGATGCCCCTCAGCACAAGACAGATTAACCAAACGACCCTCGGCTAAAAGAATGATCTTGCGACCATCGGCTAGCTCATACTGCTCAACCAAAGGTTTGAGCTGACGTTTAGAGACACAATTGGATTCGAGCCAAGGAATGTTAATCTCGGAGTTAAAGTGACCAGAGTTGGAGATGATCGCTCCATCCTTCATGTTCTTAAAAGCAGCCTCATCCACAACATTGACATTACTTGTAACTGTGATCCAAATATCGCATTCTTTGGCAGCCTCGGCGCAGGGCATTACGCGATAGCCATCCATGTGGGCCTCGAGTGCACGCAAAGGATCAACCTCGCAAACGATAACCTTCATGCCCATGCCAGCAGCACGCATTGCGAGACCCCTGCCACACCATCCATAGCCCGAAACCACAAGAGTTCTACCAGCCATCAGTCTGTTTGTTGCCCTAATCACACCATCAAGCGAAGACTGGCCAGTGCCATATCTATTGTCAAAGAAGTGCTTGGTATTGGCATCGTTGACGTTGATTACCGGATAGCGCAAAACTCCATCGGCAGCCATCGCGGCCATTCGCACAACACCTGTGGTTGTCTCCTCCATGCCGCCGATGATTCCATCCAAAACATCTCTGCGCTCCCCATGGATGCGACTCACCAAATCGGCCCCATCGTCAATTGTGATCTGCGGATGTATATCGATAACCGAGTCGATGTGTTTGTAGTAGGTCTCGGTGTCTTCGCCCTTAATAGCAAAGACCTTGATCCCATAATGCTTAACCAAAGCAGCGGCTGTATCGTCTTGAGTAGACAGAGGATTAGAAGCACACAAGGCCACATCGGCACCACCGGCAACCAAAGTTCTCATAAGATTTGCCGTCTCGGTAGTCACATGCAGACATGCGCCAATTCTTATGCCTTCAAGTGGTTTTTCGACCTCGAATCTCTTGCGAATAAGCGAAAGCACGGGCATGTCCATGTCTGCCCATTCAATACGATCACGTCCAGCATCTGCCAAAGAGATGTCCTTGATGTCGCACTCAATACCATCGATCGATGCCATGACTTATTCCTCCTAAAACTCAGATCCAAAACTTGAGTCTTGATGCCCAAAACTTGAGCCCTAGCGGCTAAAACCCAATACCAAACCCAAAGCCAAGATGCCCAAAACGCTTGCTTGAGCCTCGGTGCCTAAAACGTACCCAAAACGCTTGCTTGATCCCTAGATCCTAATGCTTGGAATTGATAGACCTAATCAGCGCATCGGCAAACTCTGTGGTTGTAACACAGCCATCAGTAGAACCAGTGATGGTTCGCTTTATATCGTAGGTAACATCCTCGCCGCGCCCTATAACATCAACAACGGCATTGAAGACCCTAGTTGCTGCCTCGCGCTCCTCAATATGGTTGAGCATAAGAACCGAAGTGAGCAAGAGTGCCGTTGGATTGGCCTTGTTCTTACCAGCATGAATTGGTGCCGAACCATGAACTGGCTCAAAAACCGCACACTCATCACCGATATTTGCCCCAGGAGCAATTCCCAAACCGCCCACAAGGCCGGCGCAGAGATCCGAGACGATATCCCCATAAAGATTGGGAAGCACCACAACATCAAAGGTGTTGGGATGCAAAACTAGGCCCATGCAAGTGGCATCTACAATTCGATCCTCAAAATCCACACGACCTTCGTATTCGGCCGCAACCTCACGAGCAGCCTTAAGGAACAGCCCGTCAGAGTACTTTTGGATGTTAGCTTTGTGCACTGCTGTTACCAATTTACGTCCATTTGCAATTGCATATTCAAAGGCAAAACGAACTATACGCTTGGTGGCTGTAATCGAAATTGGCTTAATGGAGATTCCGGAATCGGGACGAATCTGACCTGCTCCCTTATCAGAAATGAACTTGATGAGTTCGGCAGCCTCTTCAGTGCCCTCCTCAAACTCAATTCCAGCATAGAGGTCTTCGGTGTTCTCTCTTACCAAAACGACATCAACATCGTCGTATCTAGCACCGGTTCCATCGATAGAACGACAAGGCCTAAGGTTGGCATAGAGGTCTAGCTTTTTGCGAAGAGCCACATTAACAGATCTAAAGCCTGTACCTACAGGAGTTGTAATTGGGCCTTTGATTGCGACTTTGTTCTTTTTGATTGAATCAACCACGTAGTCGGGAAGCGGAGTTCCATACTCATCCATCAGATGAGCCCCTGCATCTGCTACCTCCCACTCAATATCTACGCCAGTGGATTCGACCACTTTGACCATTGCGTCTACAATCTCAGGTCCGATTCCATCACCAGGAATGAGTGTTACAACATGCTTTGCCAATTTGCGACTCCTTATCTTGCCTTTAGCCTT
>CAZOMM010000029.1:0-2775 GCA_964581165.1 uncultured Coriobacteriaceae bacterium | reverse complement strand
GCTTGTTATATCCAAAAGCTGCAAAACGGCGCGAGATCCCCGCGCCGTCTCTAACTAAAACCTTGCAAACTTAGCCCTGCTCGCAGGCTTCGATTATTGCCTGTGCACGCTTTTGCAGCGTTCCTTTGCCAGAATCAGCATCAAAGCGCATCCTGTCTATCAACTTGGCTTTAACATCGGCCGATGCCTTGCTTCTTGCGAACTTAAGCAACTCATCGAGCATCTCGTTAAACTCAGGATCACCGTGATAGCACTGCACAGCCTCATCGATATATGGCCAAACCTTCTCGGATGCTCCGGCATCTTCCTCGCCCAACCTGCACATAAAGCGAAAAGCCGAAAGCCTAGCCAAGCCTGAATCCTCATCGTATAGCGAGGCCTCGGCACCTACCATGGCATCCATACACCCATCAAGATCAAAGGACACTAGCTCGTACATCGCATCGAGAACATTCCACCTAGTCTGTGCCTCGGGTCGATGCAGGGCATCCTCTAGTTTTTCGATGCTGGACACCAGCAAAGAGGGATTGGTTCGTGCCACCTGTGAAAGTATTGTGGCAGAAAACTGTCTAACCCTCCTGCCGTCACCACATAGGCTGCTTATCAGCGCTTCTAGCACATCAGGATCCGAGACAGCTAGCTGTGCATACTCATCCTTGCTGACCTCGGGATTTACATCAATTCGCTTAATACCATCTACTTCCTCATATATCCGGCTCTTCGATGATTTGGCCATCTAATTTCTCCTAGAGATTAAAACCGTTGTACTTTTTAAAGTGAGCCGCAAGTCCACCATCGTTCAGCAGAGTTGCCATTACAGGAGGCAAGGGAGAGAAGGGAATCTCAAGGCCTTTATCTACATCAACAATCTTTCCGCCTTCAAGATCAATCTCGAGAGTGTCCCCCTCGTCAATGAGATCAGTGTCACACTCAACCACGGGCAGGCCGGTGTTGATTGCATTGCGGTAGAAGATCCTCGCAAAACTCTTGGCCACCACTGCCTTTGTGTTCGAATGAATGAGCACTAACGGGGCCTGCTCACGACTCGAACCCATACCAAAATTGCTCCCTGCCACAAGAATTCCACCCTGTGGCTTGACCTTTTCGTAGTAATTGGGATCTAGCTCTTCCATAGCATGATGAGCCATGTCGTCCATGTCATTGGATTTGAACTTGTACTTTCCAGAGATGATATAGTCGGTGTTTACATCATCGCCAAACTTAAATGCCTTTGCGCTTATCTGCATATGGCTGTCGGTCTCCTTTCGTTATCCGATATAGCCACGGGGATCGGCAATCTGTCCCTCGATCATCGAGACAGCCACTGTGGCAGGCGATCCCAGGTAGATAAAGGCATTGGAATTACCCATTCTGCCCTTAAAGTTTCTATTAGCCGTAGAGATTACGTTTTCGCCATCCGAAGGAACTCCGTTATGGGTTCCCACACAAGGACCACATCCCGGGGTAACAATGCAGGCACCAGCCTCAACTAGCTGCTGGATATAGCCCTGCTCCATGGCCTCTAGATAAATAGGCCTAGAAGCAGGAGCTACAACAAGACGGCACTTGGGATTGATCTTCTTGCCAGCAAGAATCGATGCGGCAATAGCCAGATCTTCCACACGCCCATTGGTACATGTTCCGATGTAACCCTGGGCAACAGGGGTGCCAACAAGCTCATCGATGGGGCTAACATTGTCCACCGAATGAGGTTTGGAAATTTGGGGGATTAACTCAGAGACATCAATATCGATCACTCTGCAGTAAGTGGCATCTTCGTCTGCAAATACAGGCTCGGGGCTGCGCTCTGAGTGAGCTGCAAAGAAATCGAGAGTCTTTTGATCGGCCTCCATAAGACCCGCCTTGGCCCCCACTTCGATAGCCATGTTTGAGATAGTCATGCGAGCATCAACCGACAAAGCCTCGATGGCCTCACCATGAAATTCCAAAGCCTTATAGGTGGCACCATCGGCACTAAGTATGCCTGCGAGATAAAGGATCATATCTTTGGAAAAGACACCGGGGGCAAGCTGGCCATTAAAGTTGATCCTGATTGTCTCGGGTACCCTAAACCACAGCTTGCCAGCAATCATCGCCGCTGCACCATCAGTTGAGCCAACACCTGTCGAAAAAACATTGAGAGCACCATATGTGCAGGTATGAGAATCGCAACCTACCACTAGGTCTCCGCAAACGATCTTGCCCGACTCAGGAACAAGTTGATGACAAACTCCGCAACCCCAGTCGTAGATTGTAATTCCAGTTTTTTCGCCAAACTTACGCATCTTGTCGTGTATTGCCGAGACACCCTCTAGTGGGGAGGGGCAGGAATGATCCATAACCATGGCGACCTTGTCTTTGTCAAAGACCTTGCCGCCCGACATATCTTCAATCGCATCGATTGCCAACGCCGAAGTTCCATCCTGACTCATTGCAAAGTCGATGTCGGCAATAACAATGTCGTTTGCATAAGCGTCTACTCCGCTGTGTTTGGAGAAGATTTTCTCCGCTATTGTCTTTCCTATTGCAATCTACCTCCTCTAAACAACGCGGCAGCTTTCCTAGGCCCTATGCCGCATTGAAACTCCACCTATCTCCTCACAACACAAAATCACACAAGAAGCCCCAAGCAGGACTGCTTTGCTGGCCTTTTCTCTTATAAAAAGTGGTGCGCTTTGATGATCTGGATAATTTCAAAAAAATGCCTAAAGATCCCGTGTAATCATAGCTAAAGCTATGCAGGCTTAGCTTATCAAGCTTGCCAAAAGGCCGCCC
>CAZOMM010000028.1:0-23226 GCA_964581165.1 uncultured Coriobacteriaceae bacterium | reverse complement strand
TTGCATTAAGTCTTAAAGGTTGCGCTTAGTGTTGCGCGGAGTATGGAAAGTTACGAGAACAAAAAGTGCGAGCGAGGACTGCCCGAGTCCAGCGCGTATTGCGCGCCCATCCGGTAATCGTTTCGATTCTGGTTTAACATAGAGCTAATTATTGGTTCAAAACATTAGGGATTGTGTTTTTGTTACAGACTTACAGGTTTACAGGTTTGTATGTTTGCAGGCAAAGGTTTCGCTAGGCTGCAGCTCTTTGTTCTGTTTGGAGGTAGTAATCTGGAATCGCTTATTTTAGTCATCTTGTTGTGTGATCTTGTTCCAGTGCTGATTGCTGCTAGGCTTTTTCCGGCGCTTATGAATCACGCCCCCAGACAAGTTAACTACAGGGGAGTAAAAGTGCTGGGAGGTCTTGGGGTCGTCTGGTTTATCTGGCTCATTATGCTCTGTCTATGTTCAGTGGTTTTGCGGGTTTTAGATGCACAAGAACCATACTGGCTTAGGCTTTTGCTATCGGCCTTTCCTCTTTTAGCATGCACTTGCGCATTGGGTCTATTTGACGACTGGACGGGTGACTCCTCTTCTAGGGGTTTTAAAGGACACTTTAGGCTCCTTAAAAGAGGGTTATTAACCACGGGAATGGTCAAATTCATAGGCATTGGACTGATGTCATTAGTTATGGCCTTGTCTTTGGCAGACACAGAAGAGCAGTTCTGGGTATTGCGAGTGATTTGTGCCACCTGTGTAATGGCCTTGTTTGCTAACTTTTTGAATCTGATGGATCTTCGCCCACTACGTGCAAGCAAGGTCTATTTACTTTGCTTGGCTTTTTGTATGCTTGCCCTGTTTTTGACTCACAGGCTCGTAATGGATCGCTTTGATGTGTTGTGTATGGTGCTAGCCTGTCTGGGTCCTGTGATAGCTACCTGGTATTTTGATGCTTGGGAGATCGCCATGTTAGGTGATGCGGGTGCCAATACAATGGGTGCTTTGCTGGGCTATCTACTGGTTTTAACTCTGCCTATTTGGCTACTTGTTCCGCTGACTATTCTTATGTTTGCAATAAATCTGCTTTCTGAGCGGGTTTCGTTTAGTAGGGTAATCGAAAAAATTCCAGTGCTTAAAAACTTGGACAGAATGTTTAGGCCCAAGCGAATATTGAATGAGCTAGATGCAATCGAAAAGCAAAACAAAAAATCAAACGATGCCCGATAGTGTCGATTCTGTTCACAATGCAGAGAAAATAACAAGTTGGAATAGTGAAGATAGAGCCTAAGATACCGATTACCGCCATGATTGTTTTTAAGAGTTTTGCAGTGCGAGAATAGGCAGTTAAGTTGAATAAACAGAGCCTGTTTGCTTGTTTGCTCAGCCTTATTCAACTTGCTGCGAGAAAAGCTGTGAAACCTCAGATTTCTGAGTCGCAAAATTCTTGCGACTGCAACGCAAATTTCAGCAGCACAGTTTTTCGCACTGGCAGCGCATTGTATATCCAACAAAAGGAGTAATAGAACAAAGATGTCTGTTGGCTTAAGCCTTGTTTTGGTTGTCTTTTTTCTGCTGATGAATGCATTTTTTGTTGTTGCAGAATTTTCCCTAGTTAGGGTTCGTCGGTCTAGGATCGACATGCTAGTAGAGGAGAGACGCAAAGGAGCCAAAGCGGCACAGAAGATTGCCAACAATGTTAATGACTATCTTTCTGCATGTCAGCTTGGTATCACCTTGGCCTCTCTTGCTATAGGTTGGTTGGGAGAGCCAGCTTTTTCTGAGCTAATTATTCCTATGCTCAATTTCTTTGATTTGCCCCTCGCCTGGGTATCAGCTATTTCTCTGGCCTTTGGCTTCATTATCTCTACAGCCCTACACATTGTCGTTGGAGAGCTTATCCCCAAATCAATTGCAATATTTTCTACAGAGCGCTACGCAATATTTACCTCTAGGCCGCTTGTAATCTTTTATCGCGTTACCTATCCAGTGATGTGGCTGTTCAATTCCATTACAAATGTAGTTATTAAAGCCATGGGACACGACCCCAAAAAAGAGCACGAAGTTTATACCGACGAGGAGATTAAGCTACTTATAGACGAGAGCACCGAAAGCGGCTTGATTGATCCTGAGCAAAATGAGTTTGTGGATAATATCTTCGACTTAGGCGATAAGGATGCAGAGGCAATCATGACTCCTCGTACCGACATGATTTGCATCGATCTAGAAGATTCCTTACAGGAGAGTTTCTCCACGATAAAGGATTACAAGTTCACTAGGTACCCAGTTTGTCGGGGACACAAGGATCGCATTGAGGGCTTTGTGCACGTAAAAGACCTCTACTCGTTGCCCGAAGATGCCACCACAGCCGATCTTAGAATTCGCACTATCACCCCTGTGCCAGAGGGAATGCCCATTGCCAAACTTTTGCAGACTCTGCAAGAAAGACACACCAAGATTGCGCTAGTCATAGACGAACACGGTGGAACTTCGGGCATAGTTACGATGAGTGACATCATGGAGCAGATTGTTGGCAGAATTGATGATGAGTTTGCTCACGATGATGATGGGGATGATGTCAGAAAGCTCGACGATGGCAGCTATATGGTAGAGGGCAACATGCCCATTAACGATTTGGTGGAGCTGATGGGTTTTGAACCCGAAGAGGCTGCCGAATGCGAGACTGCTGCAGGTTTGCTGCTAGCCTTGTTCGACAGAATTCCAGAGCAGGGTGAGCACATTTCTTGTGAAGATAGAGAGTACAAGGCGGAGTTTTCTGTGGATAGGATGGAGGGACATCGAATCGATAGGATTCGAATGGTTCTAAGCCACTTGCAGGACTCAGAAGACACTGAGGAAGACAAGTAAGTCATGCCCGGAGGAGAGCAGGCTTCTAGGCTCATACCGCTTATTGGCGAGAAGGGTGTCAGACGTTTAGCCGATTCAAGCGTGCTCGTAATAGGCACGGGTGGTGTAGGTTCTAGCTGTGTTGAGGCCCTTGCACGAGGGGGCGTGGGATCAATTGCGGTGCTTGATCCAGATGTTGTACAGCTGAGTAACATCAACAGACAGGCACTGGCTTTTCACTCCACCCTTGGCAGGCCAAAGGTCGAGGTTATGGAAGGAATGATCCACGACATCGACCCAGATATAAAAGTCCAAACTTTCAAAAACTTTTTGCTAGCAGAAGATGTACCGACTTTTATGCTTAGAGCCGGGCACTTTGATTGGGTAATAGATGCCATAGATACCATGACTACCAAAGTTGCCTTGGCTCTATACGCCCAGCAAGCTCAAATTAATCTCGTAAGCAGCATGGGCGGAGGATCTAAAACTGATCCTTCGTTGTTTCGATTTACCGATATCTATAAAACAAATGGTTGTGCAATGTGTAAGGCCATGAGAAAAGCTTGCAGAAAGGCTGGTGTAAGTTCTCTCAGGGTTCTCTACTCGCCCGAGATTACAGGCTATTCAGTTTCTGGTAGGCGAGGTTTTGGAACAATGTCTTACATTCCCCCGATTATGGGACAGATGCTAGCAGGGTATGTGATTAGGACACTTCTTGATTCTCAGCTTGATTCTCAAGGCCATCAATCTGAGTAGGATTTTAAGTAGGGTTCTAGGCGAACACTAAGCTAAGCGAGATTATCGATGGAACACACCCAAGCAGGATATGGCATTTACGACATGCATTTTCATCTTGATTTTTTGGATGATCCTGCAGTGTTTGCGCAAGATGCCGCTCAAAAAGGCATGGCCCTGTTTGCCAATACAGTTGAGCCCTCGGGTTTTGAGAGGATTGCCCCTGTTGCTGACAAACTTGCAAACGTTGTCCCTGGTCTTGGAATGCATCCTTGGTGGATTAGGCAAGACAGCTTGCACGCAGACATTGAGGCTTTTAAGAGGGCGGCAAAAGGCAGGCGTTTGTTTGGAGAGGTCGGGCTAGATTTAGGCCCCAAACATGTGCACAGCAAAGAATCGCAAATCCAGTTCTTTGCCGAAATCTGCTCTATAGCTGCCGCAACAGATGCTGCCGTGATGTCTATCCACGCAGTCAAAGCAGCCACACTGGTACTAGACATTCTTAAACAAACGGGAGCACTTGCCAGCGTCACATGCATCATCCATTGGTTTTCGGGAACATCGGACGAACTCGTCCGTGCGATTAAGGCTGGCTGCCTGTTTTCTGTAAACAAAAGAATGCTCAAAACTCGCCGTGGCAAAGAATATGTAAGGCAGATTCCAGAGCAGCAAATATTACTGGAATCGGATTTTCCTCCAAATAATGAAAGTTTATGCACACCCGACGATCTTTATACAGACCTCATGGAGACTTTTGGCTTAATGTGTCACGCTGCAGGATATGGAGATAGATTCAAAACTGCTTCTGGGATAGCCAATAGATCAGCCGCTATTCTTGGGATCTAGTTTTTGACTAGCTATTGCATTGTCAAATGGAAGCTGTTTTGCATTGCTGCATTGACTTTAAGTATTGATTTTAAGTCTGTTAAAGCCCAGAGCTTCTGCGCTGTAAAGGCTTTTGCGGGTGCCTACTTTTGAGGTTTGGAGACTTTTGCAGGTATTTACTTCTGCGCTTTGGAGACAAATGAACAAGACTCAAATGAATAAGTCTCAGGCGATTGAAACAAACAAAATAGTTTGCCTGAAAACTGCAAAGGATGTCCGGTAAGTATGCGCCCTGTACTCAGACAGTTTGGAAAGTTTGCTGTTGTAGGCATTATTTCGTTTATTATCGACTACTCGCTGATGATCTTCCTTGCGGAGATTTTTGGAATGGGCGAGATTTTATCAGCCTCAATTTCGTTTTGTGTTTCGGTGATTTTTAACTACATCGCCAGCATGAAATTTGTCTTTTCTCACCGCGAAGGAATGTCTCAATCTTATGAGTTTGTGATCTTTGTGATTCTGTCGATCATCGGACTCATCCTTAACGATCTAATAATGTGGGTTGGTATCTCAACTTTTGACATTGACTACAGGATCGTCAAAATCCTAGCAACAATGATGGTTACGCTTTACAACTTTTTCTCCCGAAAAAAATTTCTCGAAGGAGGCAGAACCTAACAAGGTTTTTGCAACCTATTAACTAGCTTGGGAGTTTTTAACTAGCTCGAAGAGATTTTTCAGACATCAAGTAAACAAACTAGTAAACAAACTAGTAAACAAACTAGTAAACAAACTAGGAAATAAACTAGGAAATAAACTAGGGCGAGGAGCAAACTTGAAAGAGCGTATCGATACTTTCTTTCACATCTCAGAACGTGGCAGTTCGATCTCGAAAGAGCTCCTTGGTGGTTTTACTACTTTTTTAACCATGGCCTATATTGTGGCAGTTAATCCCGCACTTCTTTCGGCTGCAGGCATACCCTTCTCTGCTGCTCTAACATCAACATGTATAGGCGCTGCAGCTATGACTCTTTTGATGGGTTTAGTAGCCAACAGGCCACTGGCATTGGCCTCGGGAATGGGAATTAACGCAATAATCGCTTACACACTTTGCCTCGGAGAGCTCGCAGTAGATTGGCGCGTAGCCATGTCTATTGTCTTTTTTGAGGGAATCATCATTTTGATCTTGGTTCTAAGCGGGCTTCGCAAACAGATTATGGAAGCAATTCCGGTTGATCTCAGGTGTGCAATTGCCGTTGGTATAGGACTTCTGATTGCCTTTATAGGTCTTCAGGGCGGCGAAGTTATTGTTGCCGATGACTCTAGTCTTGTGTCTTTTGGGGATATAACAAACCCAACAATGATCATCTCCTTGATATCCATTGCAGTCGCGATAGTACTGCAGGTAGTTGGTCTAACTGGAGGGGTATTTATCTCGATAGCTGTTGGAGTAGTGATTGGGATCCCTCTAGGGATTACTCAGCTTCCAGACTCGTGGGTACCAACGCTTGATTTTTCGGCCTTTGCTGCACCGTTTCAAACAACTCCAGAAGGAAATGTAGCCTTTGTCGAAATGCTATTAAGCCCAGCTCTTCTATTGGTGGCCTTCTCGTTTTTGGTAAGCGATTTCTTTGACACATTAGGAGCTTTAATACCCTTATCAAAAGAAGGGGAGTTTGCAACTCCGGACGGAAAGGTAAAGGATCTCCAAAAAATACTTGCCATAGATTCTACTGCTGCAGCTTTTGGTGGATTTGCTGGTGCTAGCTCAATTACTCTTTTTGCTGAAACTGCTGCAGGAATTGCGGTGGGTGCTCGTACTGGACTTTGCAATATCGTGATTGCTGCGCTTTTCTTACTGATGCTGTTCTTATCTCCTGTTGTCTCCATGATTTCTGGAGCTGCAACATCCGGTGCTCTTGTAGTTGTTGGCTATCTCATGTGCAAAAACATCGTCGAGATAAAGTGGAGTCGCTACGAAACATCCATACCAGCGTTTATAACTATCTTGTTTATGCCATTAGCATATTCAATTACAGATGGTATCGGTCTTGGATTCATTACATATTGCATCATCATGCTTTGCGCTGGAAAGGCTAAACAGGTAATGCCCTTAATGTGGGTGGCCTCCGCTGCATTTTTACTATATTTCCTTGTCCAATAATTTATGGGATTGCGCACACTGTCTGGTAAAAAGCTCGTTTTGCAAAAGACCAAAAGGCTCATCTAAGCCGCTCTACAGAATAAAATGCATAAAGAGATATCTGATTACGGTTTAAGCCTTATTGCTGATGTATCATCATTACTCAGTGCGCTAATTTTCGAGTTTGTCTAGCGTATCTTGTGCTGCACTTTACCCGGTGAGCATCCGAAGTCTGGTTTTGCATGTGCATGTGTGAGTCAAAGTGGGGTTGTATGCGCAAACCGAGACACCGGGTAAATGTTTAGCGTGAAGTGAAGTCTACTGTTTTGTGAGGGAAGGGGAGATTGATGTGTGCTGTCAACCTTTCTGAGACGTCTGCTGCAGAAATTACCAAAGCAGGTCGCATAGCCGAGCGCGCAGGCGTTAATCTCCGCGATTGTTATCAGTGCGGAAAGTGTTCAGCTGGCTGCCCCATGTCAGATGAGATGGATGCTCCTCCACAAAAGATCATCCACATGCTCCAAATGGGACTTGCCAACAAGGCTTTATCTGCTCGAGGTCCGTGGATGTGTGCACAGTGTCTTACGTGCACGTCTCGCTGTCCACAAAATATTGAGGTGGCCAGCCTTATGCGAGAGGTTCGGATGACCTCGCATGATGAGGGACGTGCGGTTGTACCCGAGAGCGAAAAGTTCGAGAAGCTTTTTATTGACGGCGTTGCATCAAAGGGTAAATCCAACGAGCAGTATCTTGCCGCCAAATTCAATCTATCTTCTGGACATTTCACTCAGGATTTGGGGATAGCCCCCAAGATGATGACCAATGGTTTGATAGGTGTTGCAGCTCATTCCTCGAGAAACCCCAAGTTGGTTCGTCGCTTGATTGAAAGGTGCGAGGAGAGTACCAGGCGTGAGAGGAGTAGCGAGTAGGATGTCAAAGACATTTTCGTATTTCCCAGGATGCTCGCTCAATGCTGTAGGACTTTCTTATACAGAGTCGACCATGTATCTCGCCAAAAAGATAGGGCTGGAATTCAAAGAGATAGACGACTGGAATTGCTGTGGAACCTCTGCCGCAGTTATGACCAGCGATGATCTGATGTATGCCCTTCCCGCCAGAAGTCTGGCGCTTAGCGAGCAACAAAACCCTGGTCTTGATGTCGTAGCTCCATGTACTGGCTGCTATATCTCGTTAAAAAGAGCTGCAAATTGGGCAAAGCAAAGCGAAGATAATCGCAGTCATGTAAGTGAGCTTATAGAAATGGATTACAAGGCTCAATCAGATGTGAAAAGCCTAATTGAGGTAATGATCGAGCCTGAAGTGATCGCCGATCTGATTGCATGCCTAGAAAAAACTCTCGGTGGGATGAAGGTTGCCTGTTATTACGGATGCGCACAGGTAAGACCAGAGGGTCTCACAGGTTTTGATCCAGAAAATCCCACATGCATGGAAGAACTTCTTAATGCTACTGGAGCCGATTGCGTCGATTGGGGATTTAAAACCGAGTGCTGCGGAGCATCGTTCCATGTTATGACACCTAGCAATGCTCGTAAGGCTACTGAGCGTATTTTGCGCAATGCTGTAAATAGCGGGGCCGAATGCATTGCTACTGTATGCCCACTTTGCTGGATGAATTTTGATATGCGCGAGTCTCAGATTAATTCTGAGTTTGGTACAAACTACAACATTCCCGTCTACTACTTCACAGAGCTTTTAGCTATGGCCTGCGGTGCAAGTCCTAAAGAGTGTGGGGTTGGTCGCCACTTTGTGCCGGCAGTTGACTATGCATTAAGCAAGTTGGCCCCATTTCCTAAATCGGATGTCGAAGAGAAGGCCGCAGCTGTAGCAGCAGGGGAGGTGGGATAGTTGAGCAGAATTGGAGTCTTTGTTTGCCAGTGTGGTAGCAACATTGGTGGCATCGTAGATACCCAAGCAGTAAGCGAATTTGCAGCAACTTTGCCTAATGTGGTTCATGTAGAGAACAACAAATATACCTGCTCCGATCCTGGTCAGGCTCAGATAGTCGATGCTATTGCTGATCATAAACTCGACAGGATTGTTGTAGCTGCATGTTCTCCATCTATGCACGAGCAGACTTGGCAAAATCTTCTTTCTAAAACTTCGGTTAACCCCTACATGCTTGAGGTTGCAAATTTGCGCGAGCAGTGTTCTTGGGTTCATACCGATAAGGTTCAGGCTACAGAAAAAGCCAAGGATCTTGTAAAGATGGCTGTAGCCAAGGTCGATCGCAACATTCCTCTTTACACAGAGCAAATTCCTGTGAACAAGCGAGCCTTGGTTGTTGGCGGAGGCATCGCCGGAATGCAAGCAGCACTTGATATTGCCGATGCGGGATATCAAGTTACCTTAGTAGAGCGCGATTCTACTATTGGCGGCAAGATGCCCAAGCTCGATAAGACCTTCCCAACCATGGACTGTTCGGCTTGTATCTGCACGCCTAAGATGTCCGAGGTAGGAAAGCACCCCAACATCACCGTCAAGATTCTCTCTGAGGTCGAGAAAGTCGATGGTTATGTTGGCAATTTTGAAGTCACTATTCGTGAACATGCAAAGTATGTAAACTTTGACCTTTGCACTGGATGCGGTCTTTGCACCACAAAATGCCCCATGAAAAAGATTCCAAGTTCATGGGATGAGGGCATGGCCATGCGTCCAGCTATTTACAAGGCTTTTGAGCAAGCTGTTCCTTCGAAACCTGTTATTGATGCCCCGCATTGTCGCAAGATCAAAGATGGCAAATGTGGTGTGTGTTCTAAGATTTGCCCAACAGGTGCTATCAATTACGAAGATACTGACAAGGTTACTACAGAGACCTATGGCGCTGTTATTCTTGCCACTGGATATGAGCTCATCGACTGGAAGAAGATCTATCCAGAGTATGGCGGAGGAGCATATCCCGATGTCATTGATGGTCTGATGTTTGAAAGACTGGTTAATGCCTCGGGTCCAACCGAAGGTCATATCCAGCGTCCTTCTGATGGCAAGGAACCCAAGAGTCTTGTCATCATCAAGTGTGTTGGCAGTAGAGATCCCCACAAGGGCAAGGCCTACTGCTCAAGAGCTTGCTGCATGTATGGTGCCAAGCACGCGCATCAGTACATGGACAAGGTTGCCGATGGTAGATGCTATGTCTTTTATATGGACGTTCGTACACCTGGTAAGCGCTACGATGAGTTTTATATGCAGTCCAAAAATGATGGAGTCACATATCTGCGTGGTCGCGTAAGTAAGATTTATCAAGATGGCGATCATCTGGTAGTTATGGGAAATGACACCATTTCTGGCGAAAACGTCATAGTCGATGCCGACATGGTTGTTCTCGAAACTGCGATGGTTCCTGCTTCTGGTGCTCGTCAAACCGCCATGCTCTTTGGCGTTCAGTGCGACGAGGACGATTGGATCACCGAAGCTCATCCAAAACTGCGTCCAGTCGAAACAGCTTCTAGAGGAATCTTCCTTGCTGGTGCTGCTCAAGGTCCAAAAGATATTCCAGACACCGTTGCTCAGGCAGGAGCTGCTGCAGCAAAGGTAATTATTATGTTTGCCCACGATAGTCTGGAGTCCAACCCACAAATTAGTCACGTGGATATTTCCAAATGCTCAGGTTGTGGAGCATGTGTTTCGATTTGTCCTTATGGCGCACTTTCTCTTGTGGAGAAAGATCTGCGCGAGAACTCCCGTTGGAACACCAGAACTGTCTGCGAAGTTAATTCAGCACTTTGCCAAGGCTGCGGTGCCTGTGCCGCTGCATGTAGGCCAGGTGCGCTCGACCTGCTTGGTTACACCGATGAGTCGATAATGAAGGAGGTCGATGCTTTATGCCAATGGTAGAAGAATCCTCCACCCAAAAAACTACCGACGAACAGTTTAAGCCAAAGATTCTTGCATTTACCTGCAAGTGGTGCACCTATGCCGGAGCTGATCTAGCTGGTCTAAACCGTATGAAGTATCCAGCAGATATCAGACTTTTACGCGTTCCCTGTTCAGGTCGTGTTAACCCTCAATATGTTTTAGAAGCCATCCAGCGTGGATGCGATGGCGTTATTGTGTGCGGTTGTCATCCTGGTGATTGCCATTACGCAACTGGAAATTACTATGCCAAGCGCCGCATGATGATTTTCAAGCGCATGCTCGAGTACATTGGCCTAGAGCCAGATCGTTTTCAGGTTCGTTGGATCTCCGGTGCCGAGGCCGGTAAGTTCCGTGACACAATGATCGATTTTTGCGGCAGAATCACCGAGCTTGGACCAATTCAAAACGACTTCAAGCTTGATCTATCGATTGGATCTGAGTTTTTTGGCAATGGCAGAGCCGTTATGCCTGGCGAGCTGCCTAAGGATGAGGGTAACGAGGAAGGAGGAGATGCGTAATGGGAATTCAAGATGCTCTAAAAGAACGAGCAAAAGCACTTTTAGCTGACGAAACAGTGTCAACTTTTATTGCATGGGAAAGCGGGCGCTTTGAAAACCAGACCACTCCTCTTATTTGTCTGGCTGCCAACGATGCCGATAGGATCGTTTTTAACGAGCACTGTGTTAATACGCTTGGCAAATATGCACTGGATGTAAAGTCCCGTGGCAAGATCGGAATCGCTGCCAGAGGCTGCGACTCTAGAGCTGTCAATCGTATGATTCAGGATAATCAGCTCAAGCGTGAAGATGTCTACATTATTGGCATCCCCTGTCCCCAGATGCACGATCGTTCAAGCGGTGACGTATTGTCTAAATGCCTTCAGTGCGATCACCGAAATCCAGTTGAATACGACGAACTTCTTGGCGAGAAGGTCACAGAAACTCCTCCAGCTGATCCTTATGCCCCTGCTACACCCATCGAAGCTTTGGGGATGATGGAGCGTCAGGAGTATTTCAATGACATGTTTGAGAAGTGCATTCGCTGTTATGCATGTCGCGATGTTTGTCCTTGCTGCACCTGCAGAACCTGCTTTGTAGATTCAAGGCGAGTTGGCTGGCAGGGCAAGCAGAACAATCTTAATGAGAATCGTTTTTATGGACTAACACGCGCCTTTCATGTTTCTGATCGCTGCATAGGCTGTGGCGAATGTGAGCGCGTTTGCCCAATGAATCTTCCGCTTATGTCCTTGAATAGAAAACTTTCAAAAGACATGGACGAGCTCTTTGGCCTAACTGAATCAGGTTTAACAGCAGATAATCCCGATGTTTTCGTCAACTACAAGCTTGACGATATCGAAGAGTTTATGTAAGAGGGGGTCGAATAATGATTTTAAATAAAAGCCGTTTAGATGAGGCCCTTTCTAAGCTGTCTGAATCTTCGATAGTTTATGTTCCAAAAGAAGTTTCGGGTGTTTTGAAGTTCGCACCATTTGTCTCAGGCGATGCAATGAGGCTTGATGTAACAAACACAAGCCTACCTCCAAAAGACCTACTGTTTCCGCAGTGTCAAAACATGTATCACTATGGTGTGGGTGTAGATGACACTATGTTTGTTGACCCCATCATTGAATCTGCCGATCAGGTGCTTTTTGGAATTCGTTCCTGCGATATGCGCTCCATCGAGTGCTTGGATGATGTGTTTTTAACTAAGGGTTATGTAGATGAGTTCTACCAAGCCAAACGCGATCGTCTCACCACCATCGCAATAGCTTGCACGGATCCTGCAGAGGCCTGCTTCTGTGATTCTATGGGTGTTGATCCCAATGAAACACCTGCTGCTGATATTCAGATGAGAGACCTTGGAGACTCTTATTCTGTTACAGCTCAAACCGACAAAGGCCAAGCAGTCATTGCAGCATGGTCGGGGATCTTAGAAGAAGGTACGGCTGAGGCAAAGAATGTCTCTTGCACACTCAAAGTTGATTCTACAAACATCAAAGACAAGATGGCTGCATACTCCAAAAACGATGATTTTTGGGATCCTGTCAGTATTAAGTGTCTTAACTGTGGAACTTGCACCTATCTTTGTCCGACTTGCTACTGCTTTGACATCGAGCAAGAGAATCGATTTAAAGAAGGCGTGAGATTTCGTTGCTGGGATAGCTGTATGTTTTCTGAGTACACCGAGATGGCAGGAGGACATAATCCACGCCCAAGCAAGACAGATAGGGTTCGTAACAGGTTTATGCACAAGCTAAGCTACTTCGAAGATCGATATGGAAAGATGCTTTGTGTGGGATGCGGCAGATGTGTAGAGAAGTGTCCTGTTGCCCTTGACATAACTGTGCTTATCGACAGTGTTGGAGGTGAGTCCCATGACTAACATAGAGATTTGCCACGACTGTGCTCGGGGCGGCGAACCCTTTATTCCGCAGATTTGCAAGATTATCGAGATAGTTGAAGAGACTTCTGATGTAAAGACCTTTCGTATACAGACAGCCGAGGGAAAAAGACCCTTTGACTCTAAGCCAGGTCAGCTCGGAATGCTTTCGTTTATGGCCGAAGGCGAGTCGATGTTTTGTATATCGGGTACCTGCGAGGAATATATCGAGTTCATTGTCAAAAAAGTAGGACGCGTTACCGAAAGACTTCATGATCTTGAAGTTGGGGCTTCGGTGGGCATTAGAGGCCCTTACGGGAATTGGTTCCCTTACGACTCGTGTCGCGGCCGCGATATGCTCTTTGTTGGTGGTGGAATCGGAATGCCTCCGCTGCGCTCCTTCTTGCTGTATTGCATAGAGCATCGCGAAGATTATGGACGTATCGACTTTGTCTACTCTGCTAGCACATATGCAGATCTAGTATGCAAGCAGGATTTATTTGAGAATTGGAAAAACGTTCCCGATATGGGCGTGCATGTAAGCGTCTACAGACCTAGCGACGAATGGGATGGTGCTGTTGAATACACTGCGCCTTTCATGGAGAGCTTGGGCTTGAAGATTTCGGACAACACAGCAGCAGTGCTTTGTGGAGGTCCATCGCTTTATCGTACATGCTCTGAGTCTCTTGAAAATATGGGACTTGCTCCAGGTCAAATAATTACCACTTTAGAGATGCGTATGAAATGCGGAGTTGGTAAATGCGGCAGATGCAATGTAGGGAGTCGTTTTATCTGCCTAGATGGACCTGTGTTTACAAGACAGGAGATTGCGGAGCTACAAGCCGGATAAGTGGTGCATCTATCAGATGCACCACTTATTGAGCGGTTATCAAAGTGGGGTTTTGAATATCGCTTAGTTTTGGGCACTCCTAGCTCTGGACAATTATTGAGTTTTGAATATTGCTTAGCTTTGAACAATTATTCGGGCAGTTAAATATTTGCAAGACCGCTCAGATTATCTTGCAAACTTGGGCGAAACTGCTTTAGAGCTCACAAATGCTTATGCAAAACTCCCCCAATCTGCACCTTAGAGAGAGGAGAGAGCAAGTGAGTAAGTTATCCGTTATTACACCAAGGGATGGCAGCGATGCTGCCATCACATCGGTTTTAAAGTCGTACACAAGACGCATTACTGCGACACCCCCGGGAACTTGTCCCATTGCCATTCAGTTCTCGCTTCTCACAGCAAGCGAGATACAAACCTGCGGTAAGTGCATTCCCTGTAGAGATGGAATTCCGCAATTGGCGGAATTACTCCAAAAGGTATTGGACTGCCGCGCTTCCCAAGAAGATCTTGAGCACATAGGCCAGCTGGCACGCATTGTTGCCGAAATGTCTGATTGTGCGATAGGTTACGAGGCCGGAAAACTCGTACTAGAAGGACTCGAGATCTTTGCCGATGAGTATGCTCATCATATTAACGAGCATTCCTGCATCGCCGAAATCGGCCAGAGCATACCCTGCGAGACCATGTGTCCGGCACATGTAAATATCCCAGCCTACATTGCTCTAGCTCAGGCAGAAGATTATGCCGGCTGCATCAACATGATTCGCAAAGACAATCCTTTTCCTACATCTTGTGCTTTTATCTGCGAGAACCCCTGTGAGACCAAATGTCGTAGACAGATCATCGATGCTCCCGTAAATATCCGTGGGATCAAGCGTTTTGCCGTCGATCAGATTGCTGCCAACAAGGTTGCAACTCCGCCACGTGCACCAGAAAGCGGTCGCACTGTGGCAGTTATTGGCGGTGGACCCTCGGGTATGACCTGCGCGTACTTCTTGGCGCTCATGGGGCATTCTGTCCACGTCTTTGAGGCACGTGAGCAGCTGGGTGGCATGATGCGCTATGGCATCCCGGCCTATCGCTTCCCGCGCAATCGTCTTGATGAGGATCTGGAGGCGATTCTTTCTGTTGGTGGCATAGAGGTAAGCTGCAATGTTTCGGTCGATGCCGAGCTTATGAAAAAGATTGTCGACGAATACGATGCAACCTATCTATCCATTGGGGCTCATGACAGCAAGACCCTAGACATACAGCATACGGATGCACCAGGCGTGATGTCGGCCGTTCAACTGCTGCGCGCCATCGGAGATGGAAACTATCCCGACTTTAGCGGTAAGCGCGTTGCTGTTGTGGGCGGAGGCAATGTGGCCATGGACTGTGCCCGCACCTCTGTTCGTGCAGGTGCCAAAGAGGTCAGCATTGTCTATCGCAGACGCCGTGACGACATGACGGCTCTCCCTGCCGAAATTGATTCCGCTATCGCCGAAGGTGTAGAGATGCTCACCTTGCAAGCCCCTATTGGCATTGAGGTCGATGAGACTGGGGCTTGCTGTGCCTTGCTTACACAGCCTCAGAGAATCGGACCGGTCAAGCATGGCAGACCTGCACCTATCGACGCGGACAAACCACAGGAGCGCCTCGAAGCTGACATCATCCTAATGGCGATTGGCCAAAGCGTTGATAGTGAGGCTTTTTCTGCCTTTGGTATGCAAACCAATCGCGGCACCTTTGTTGCTAACGGGCATTTGGAAGCCGTCGGCTACGAAGGGCAGGGGCTTTTTGTTGGTGGCGACTGTCAAACCGGGCCCGCTACGGTTATTAAGGCTATCGGGGCCGGCAAGGTTGCTGCTCGCAATATCGACGAGTTTTTGGGATTTAATCACACATTAGACTGCGGTGTTGGCGTACCCGATGCTCATGCGAATGATCAAACACCTCGAGGGCGTGCTAACATCACCGAACGTCCGGCTCGCGAGCGCAAGTACGACTTCGACTGTACTGAGAACGAAATGACGCATGAAGAAATCATGCAAGAATGCGGGCGCTGCCTAAGATGCGACCAGTTTGGCTGCGGCACGCTCGTAGCGGGGAGGGTGCAGTATGTATAAGCTCACTATCAACGGAACCAAGGTCGATGTGCACGAGGGAACGACCATCCTCAATGCCGCCGCCAAGGCCGGCTATTCCATCCCCACTCTGTGCTTTTTGCGTAGAGCACGTGCCATATCTTCATGCCGCATTTGCTCGGTGGAACTCGAGGGTCAAGACCGTTTAGTTCCCGCCTGTAGCACCAAGGTTGCCGAAGGCATGTGCATTCTTACGGATTCACCTAAGGTAGTGCAATACCGCAAAGCCCTATTAGAGCTGCTCATCGCAGATCATGGCCTTAACTCTACTGAATACTGTTTTTCGTGCCTTAAGAATGGCAACTGCACGCTGCAGGATCTGTGCCGTAAGTATGGTGTTACTTCTACTCCATACACTGTCAACACGCGCAGCGAAGAGCTTGTTGAGGGCAATCCCTTCTTGACCTACAACTCCAAGCTATGCATCCGCTGCCAGCGCTGCGTAGGTGCTTGCAACGATCTGGCCTGCAACCACACACTGCAGACAGGCAGGCAGGGTCTGCGCACCACCATCCTCGCACCTTTTGGAAGCGACTGGAAATCCACAAATTGCGAGTCCTGCGGCAACTGTGCACAAGCCTGCCCAACCGGTGCGCTTACGCTTAAGCGTCGCAAGAACTATCGCGCATGGGAGACCAAGCGCGTACAAACCACCTGTCCGCATTGTGGTACTGGATGTCAGCTCGAGCTTATTGTCAAGGACAATCGCATTGTTGATGTGGAGGGAGCAAACGGTCCTTCCAACATAGGACTTACCTGCGTTAAGGGGCGCAGTGGTAGCTTTGATTTTGTTCATGCACCTGATCGTCTAAAGACCCCAATGATCAGAAATGCAGAAACTGGCGAACTCGAAGAGGCAACATGGGACGAGGCACTCGATCTTATTGCCACAAAGTTCGCTCAGATTAGAGACGAGCACGGCGGCCAGTCGATCGCGGCATTTGCTTGTTCACGCTCTACCAACGAAGATGTCTATCTTTTACAGAAGATGGCGCGAACCGTTTTCAAAACTCCCAACGTAGACAATTGTGCGCGCGTATGCCATTCCTCCACTGTAGCTGGTTTGGCTATTACGCTGGGGTCGGGCGCGATGACCAACACCATTGCTGATACGACGCAAGAATCTGAGGTTATCATGCTCGTTGGGTCAAACCCCGAAGAAGCGCACCCGGTTTACGGCATGCAGATCAGGCAGGCTGTAGAGCGCGGCTGTAAGCTCATCGTCGTTGATCCACGCAACATTCAACTTGCGTCCCGCGCCGACATTCATCTTAAGCTACGGCCTGGTACCAACGTTGCCTTTGCCAACGGCATCTGCCACATCCTTATCGAGGAGGGCTTGGTCGATAAGGATTTCGTAAATACGCGCACAGAGAATTACGAGGATTTTGCAAAGATGGTAAAAAGCTACACGCCCGAGCGTGTGGCTGAAATTTGTCACATCGACAAGCGAGATCTAATTGCTGCTGCCCGTATGTATGGACAGGCTAAAGCTGCGGCCATCATCTACTGCCTGGGTGTCACTGAGCATTCAACTGGCAGCGAGGGTGTTATGTCTCTGTCTAACATCGCAATGGTGAATGGAAAGTTGGGCAAGCGTGGCTGTGGCGTTAACCCCATTCGCGGCCAGAATAATGTACAGGGAGCCTGCGACATGGGTGCCCTTCCTACCGACTATCCTGGCTATCAAAAAGTTGTTGCACCGGGCGTTATAGAGAAATTCGAACAGGCCTGGGGCACCGATCTGCCCAAAGAGCCGGGTATTACCGCTACCGAATGTTTCCCTGCTGCTATTGAGGGTAAGATCAAGGCTCTGTTTATCTTTGGCGAAGATCCGGTACGCACCGATGCGGGCACCGAACATGTGATTCGTGCTTTGGAGAATCTCGACTTTCTCGTTATCGACGACCTTTTCTTAACAGAAAGCACCAAGTATGCCGATGTTGTTTTGCCAGGCAGGAGCTTTGCAGAAAAGAACGGCACCTTCACCAATACCGAACGTCGTGTGCAACGTGTTCGCAAGGCAGTTGAGCTTGATGGCGACACAAAACCTGATACTTGGATTTTTAGCGAGATAATGCGGCGGATGGGTTACGATCAGCCAGATCTGACACCTGAAGAGATCTACGACGAAATGAGCAGCCTGACACCTTCTATGGCTGGTATCAGCCACGAGCGTCTGGACAGCGAGGAATGTGCGGGAAGAGGCCTGCAGTGGCCATGTCCTAGTGCAGACCATCCCGGTACGCCCATCATGCATGTCGAGAAGTTCTCGCGTGGCTTGGGACTCTTTTCGCTTGCCGAGTACCGTGAATCTGCTGAGTTGCCCGATGAGTTGTATCCTCTCATGCTAACCACAGGTCGTGTTCTTAGCCAGTACAACGCCTGTGCTATGACAAGTCGCACCGAAGGTCTTAACGAGATAAGCGGCCGTTCTTTCATCGAGATTAATGTTGTCGACGCGCAGGCTCGTGATATTGCCGATGGAGACCGCGTAAGGGTCTGGTCACGACGTGGTTCTATCGAATCTTGGGCTCATGTCTCAGACAAGACCTCTCCCGGAGAAACTTGGATGCCCTTCCACTTCCAAGATGGCAACAGCAACTGGCTTACCAATCCGGCGCTGGATAATATTTCGCGCTGCCCCGAGTATAAGGTCTGTGCTGTTCAGGTGGCCAAGGCCTAAAAGCATGCTGGTTTAAGGCATGCGTACGGGCTGGGAGCATACATGCGAGCCAGGAGCACACGCACGAGCTGAAGGTCTGCGGGCTAAGAGCATGCATGCGAACTGAAAGCGTGCGGGCTAGGTGTATCCCAGCCAAAAGCCTGCGAAACACATAATACAAACATGCAAGCGAACCCTGTATCAAAGCAAAAAGCCCAGATACAGGGTTCGATGCGTTCTTGACACAAAATTCAGTACAAACTCGGCACAGGCCTGATACATCCTCGGCACAAAACTCGACACAACCTCAATACTTGCCCGGCACATGCTCAGCACAAACTCGCCGCAAGCCTCGCGACACAGCCCTCGCAATCCAAAATAAAACGCATTCTGCAACTTTGTTCACAAAAACGTCTTCAGAGTGTCAAACGCTGTTAATTATGGCGTAACTACTTCGTAACACTTTCACTCGAAAATCAAATTGTTGTTTAACAAGCATGACCGCTCCGCGTGATAAGAGATGAGTCTTTCGTAGCGACACGCGGATGGGGGGCAACATTGATTGCCGGAGGGAAAGGAGCGACCTATGGAATTCGACACCGGCTCAACGGGTTTCATGATTGTATGCACAATGCTCGTGCTACTCATGACTCCCGGCCTAGCTTTCTTTTATGGTGGCTTGGCAAGACGTAAGAATGTAATTAACACTATGATGATGGTCATGGGCGTACTTGGAGTTGTGGCCATCACTTGGATCCTCGTGGGTTGGTCATTTGCATACGGAGGAGATGGTTCCAACCCCTTCTTTGGAGGCTTTGACCAACTGTTTGGAGTGGGCCTCGTTGAAACAACGCTAGCAGAGGCAGAAAATGTCCCAGCCGATGCTGTATACCCCTCCATTATCGACGTAATGTTCCAAATGGCATTCGCAATGATTACCTCTGCAATTATCACTGGTTCCGTTGCAGGAAGAATGAAATTTGGCGCAGTTTTGACCTTCATTGTTATCTGGGTACTTTGCGTCTATGCACCCTTGGCTCACATGGTTTGGGGCGGCGATGGCAGCTTCATTGGTGACATCATCGGAGCACTCGACTTTGCAGGCGGCGATGTTGTGCACATCAGTTCTGGTGTTACAGGTCTTATCTTGTGCATCCTGCTTGGCAAGCGCAAAGGCTATGGAGTAATGAACTACAGGCCTCATAACGTGCCTTACGTTCTTCTTGGTGCAGCACTACTGTGGTTTGGTTGGTTCGGATTCAATGGTGGTTCTGAGTTTGCAGCAGATGGAATCGCTGCTCTAGCAGTACTTAACACTGTGGTAGCTTCTGGCGCAGCTCTGGCTTCCTGGATGTTTGTTGAAAAAATTCGCCAAGGAAAGTCTACTCTAGTTGGTGCAAGCACGGGCCTTGTTGCTGGTCTGGTTGTGATTACGCCAGCTGCAGGCTTTGTAGAGCCCTGGGCAGCACTTATCATGGGCATCATCGTCTCTCCAATTTGCTACTTTGCAATCTCTACTCTCAAGAAGAAAATCGGTTACGACGACGCACTTGATGCATTTGGATGCCATGCAGTTGGCGGAATCGTAGGAGGCATTCTCACTGGTATCTTCTGCGTACCTGAGTTGTCCTGGACCGAGTATGGTGGACTTATTTACACCGGCGATCTCACTTTACTCGGAAACCAAGTTCTAGGAATCCTAGTAACCCTGGTGTTTGTTGTAGTGCTCGGTTTTATCATCGGCCTTATTGTCAAAGCAATATTCAAGGGCAATCTTAGGGTCTCCGAAGAGGATGAGGCACTTGGTCTGGACGTAGCAAATCACGGCGAGAGTGCATATCCTGCCTACACTGGAATGGACTGATGCATCGCAGAGTGGCGCAGACTGGATATGTCGATGCGATAAGCTTTCGCTAAATGCAAAGTAAAAGCAAAGTCAATAACTTAGAAGATATGTAAGCTATCCAGTTGAAAGGTGAATAGAATGAAGAGAATATCTGCAATAGTTCGACCCGAGAAGATGGAACCACTCAAAGAGGCGCTGTTTGAGGCCAATGCAACGGGCATGACGATCTCGCAGGTTTCTGGATGCGGCAACCAACATGGTTGGAAGGAATACTATAGAGGAACCGAAGTCTTACTCAACATGGTTCCCAAGGTAAAGTTCGAACTTGTAGTCAGCGATGAAAGAGTTGACGAACTTGTAGAGATCATCTGCGAGACTGCAAGAACTGGAGAGGTTGGAGACGGTAAGGTCTTTATCTTCCCGGCAGAAGATGTAATAAGGATCCGCACAGGTCAAAGAGGAACCGACGCTTTGTAGGTACTGTATAATCAATATAGGTCCAAGAGGGGCCGCACCCAAAAGCTTGTCTTTTGGGTGCGGCCCTAAGTTTAGTTTTAGCCTAAGTATCGTTTGGAGAGGCAGGGGAGGAGATACTGGATGGCAGAATTGCCAGACACACCTAAGGTATCATTGCTTGTTCCGATCTATAACGCAGAAAAATATTTGGAGCAATGCCTTGATTCGGCTGCAGCGCAGACCTTGCAAGACATCGAGATTATTTGCATAGATGATGGTTCAAGCGACTCCTCGCGCGAAATTATTCAACGCTATCTCGACACCGATCCACGTTTTCGTGTAATTGATAAGCCCAACTCAGGCTATGGAGCCTCAATGAACATGGGTCTCGATGCCGCAAAGGGCGATTTTATTGGCATCTTGGAATCCGACGATTTTATCGAAACAGAGATGCTAGAAACTCTTTATAAGATTGCAACCAAGCACGAAGCACAAGTTGTTAAATCCAATTTTTACTTTTATTGGAGTACTCCAGAACCCAAAGACGAGCTCTTTGAATTTGCAAACAAAAAGATGTGTGATCACATTTTCGAACCTTTTGTGGAGTACGAAGTCTTCTATATGAAGCCATCAATCTGGTCTGCAATATACAGACGAGATTTTCTAGAGAAAAACGAGATCAGATTCCTAGAAACCCCTGGTGCCTCCTATCAAGATTCGGCTTTTAACTTTAAGGTATGGTGTGCCGCCACTAGAGCATGGTGCACATATGATGCATTTGCGCATTATCGTCAAGACAACGAGGCCTCCTCGGTTAACTCCCCAGGCAAGGTTTATTGCATTTGCGATGAGTACGAAGAGATGTTCAGATATCTCGATGAGAAATTCCCTGAAAAATCCAAGCATCTCAAAGCTGTCTTGGTAACGATGCAATACGACACCTATATGTGGAACTATGATCGTCTTTCTGATGATCTAAAAGGGGAGTGGATCGAGAGATTTGCCATCGATTTTAAGCATTACAAAGATCAGGGAATGCTAGATTATTCGTACTTTAAGCCTTGGAAGCCTAGGGAATGCGACTTCTTAATAGAAAATCCCCAGTTATTCGATGCCATGCGTCGTCGTGAACCTTTAGAGGGTAGGCCTGGACTGCTCGGCAAAATAGATTCATTTTTTTACTATTTCAACAAAGGTGGCCTTTCTTGGGTTAAAAAGCTTGCCAAGTATCGGAGGTGAACCTAGGGGATGGATTCCAATCCCAAGGTATCAATAATTATTCCCGTTTATAACGTGGAGCAATTCCTAGCCAAAACTCTTCGTTCGGTTCTCGATCAGAGCTATACGAATCTAGAGGTCATATGTATCAATGATGGATCCACCGACAGATCTGCCTTGATACTCGAACTTTTTGCTGCAAGCGATAATCGCATTGTAGTTATCAACCAGCAAAACAATGGAGTTTCTAGTGCTCGTAATGCTGGTCTTGATAGGGCACAAGGAGACATTGTCTGGTTTGTCGATTCAGATGACATTTTGGACAGAAATGCTTGCGAGATACTTGTTGAAGCCTTCTTGAGCGAGACCAATGTGGATGCGGTGGTATTTGGAGCTAGGGCACTCTACACCGGACTCGAGCCTAACGAGTGGCTAGAATCGGTTATCTCCTCTAGAGATGTGGTCTATGAGGGCTTTAAGCCCGATGTTTTGTTTAAGGAAAATCTCACTCCCTTTATTTGGCGCGAGGCATTTTCTCGAGATTTGCTGGAAAAGGGTAGTAAGCTCAGGTTTAACGAAGAAATTGGCCTAGGTGAGGATCTTATATTTCAATTCGAAGCCTTCCCTAAGGCTAAAAAGATTGTCTTTATAGAAAATCGAATTTATGGCTATAGAAGCCTGCGCGAAGGCTCTCTAATGTCTAATGCTGCAAAAGATGTGCTTAAACGGTTAATTAAGCACGTAGGCTTAGTTGATCTGGTTTGCTCACATTGGGCAGATTCGGGATACATGGAGCATTACCGCTCGGATTTGTTTAAGTGGACAATTGACTTTATAACCTGTGACGTACTCTCGCAGCCTGCAGAGACTCAACATATTGTTTGCCCGATGATAACTAAACTTTGGTCTAGATGGTTCCCGCCAGATATCGCACAGAGTGCAGGACTTAGTTCCTATGAAATGACAAGGTATAACTGGGTTATTGCCGATTTGTCTTTGCAAGAGCGCGCGGCAATTCCAGACCTACTGAAGGCCGAAGACAGAAAGGCAGCATTTTCTGGCTTTAAGGGTCTAATCAGACGCTGTCTAACATCTTCTGCTGCCTTGGCGCTTAAAAGAGGTCTTCGCAGAGTACTTCCAATGCCAGCAAGACGCTTTGACGTTTATGTTGGAGACCTAAATGCTCGCATTGATAGGATCAATGATCTTTTGCTCGATAATTCTTCGATGGAGCTAGCCATTATGGCCCTCGACGAAATTGAAAAGCTTAGATCCTCATGCTCTAAGCTT
>CAZOMM010000027.1:18579-24305 GCA_964581165.1 uncultured Coriobacteriaceae bacterium | reverse complement strand
CTAGAAAAGCAGCTGGATCGCAGTCATCGTTATAAAGTGAAATTAGCTTGTCAGATTTACGATCGACAAGTTTTGTTACTACCTTTTTAGCAATAAGCAAACTGGCAATAACAGCCACTATGGCAAAAATAAGGCCGGGAACAGTGGAGACTAGATAAAAGCCCAAGATCCAAGAAAGCACGGTTACTAAACCCACCGGTACTACAATGGCAAGAATATAGGCAACAAGCACGTAGTTTCTAAAATACGGAAGCATTTTTATCCCCCTGTTTTTATTCTCCTGAGTTTAAGCACACACCCACCCAGTGATCGTGTCAATTTTGCTTAAAGATAGGGGAAATAATTTATTGAGCATCCAACTAGGGTGATGTGGGTTTATACCACCCTTGTACCACCCTTGTACCACCCTTGTCCCACAGCTTAGATTTAGTGCTTGACCTCAAGCCAAGTTTAGCTGTTTTAATCCTCAGTTAGGCAAACTGCCGACAATGACCTTTATACGCTTTATGCAGTTTGCAACGGCCACTTTAAGGCACAGTGAGAGCTGTTGAGGACGCTGTGTTGAAGTCGCCATATTGCGGTCGTCACATTGATCTGTAGGCTGTATCCACAAAGGAGTATCAGATGGAAAACGAGAAGCTTAATCTAGTTGAGGAATGGGACAAGGTCTTTCCCCAAAGCGACAAGGTGGATCATTGCAAGGTAATTTTTCATAACCGCTATGGCATAAGCTTGGCTGCTGATCTTTATAAGCCAAAGGATGTGGCTGCGGATGAAAAGCTTTCTGCAATTGCAATTTCTGGTCCCTTTGGAGCCGTAAAGGAGCAGGCTAGTGGTTTGTATGCACAAAGCCTTGCCCAGCGCGGCTTAATTACAATGGCCTTTGATCCATCCTATACGGGCGAAAGTGGCGGGCAACCTCGCTATATGGCATCGCCCGACATTAACACAGAGGATTTTTGTGCAGCAGTTGATTATCTATCGCTTCGTGAAGATGTAGATGCTGACAAGATCGGAATTCTTGGAATCTGTGGTTGGGGTGGTTTGGCAATTAATGCTGCAGCCCTTGATCCACGTATCAAGGCAACTGTGGCCTCGACCATGTATGACATGTGCCGCATCAACGCCAAGGGATATTTTGATTCCGAGGATAACCCGGAGTATCGCAAGGCAACTCGAATGGCAATTGCCAAGCAGCGCATTGAAGACTACAAGACTGGTGAATACAAGCGCGGCGGTGGCGTGGTAGATCCTCTGCCAGACGATGCTCCTTGGTTCGTAAAAGACTACTACGATTACTATAAAACTGAGCGCGGCTATCATTCCCGCTCTCTTAACTCCAATGATGGCTGGAACGTTACTGGTTGTGCCTCCTTTAATAATCAGCTAATCCTTTGCTATGCATCTGAGATCGACAATCCTGTAATGATTTTGCATGGCGATAAAGCTCACTCGCTCTATATGGGCAAGTATGCGTTTTCTTTACTAAATGGCGACAACAAGGAGCTGTGTCTTGTGCCTGGCGCAGTACACACAGATTTGTATGACAATATGGATATGATCCCCTTTGATCACATCAAGGAATTTTTTGAGCAAAGCATGGCGTAGACAAGCGCGCCATAGTAAAGCACGGCGTAACAAAGCATGGCGTAGACCTTAATCCATGCAGTTGTTTTAGGAGAAGGCGATGCCTCTAAGGCAGCAAAAGTCTCAAAAGCAGCATCAGCGTATCAGTCTTAGCTTAGAGGCTAGGCAAGGCGTAGAGATTCTATCTATGACTGCCCTAGAAATTAGGGAGCTTTTGCAAAATGCCTTCTCCGAAAACATCTTTTTACAAGAGGCCATTCCAAGTAATGATTTCAACTCAGGTTTTGACTTGGACCCAGGTTCCAATTTTGACTTGGACCCAGGACTTGATTGGCAAGATAACTACAGCTTCTACGACTCAAACAACGAGGCTTACTGGCAAGAAGATTATTTTGATACTGGTGGGCTAACAGCAACTGACAGCAGTCGCAATTCCAGTGATCCAAATGCCAAAGACAGGATGCTAGAAAGAAACATCAGCGCTAACACAATCAGCGCTGGCACACTACAAGAGCATGTCGAGCAAATTGTGAGGCTTAGATTTGGTGATGGCATTTGGGCAGACATTGGCGAGGCTATTGCCGGTTCAATGGACGACTCGGGATATCTACAGCTCGATGTGGATGGTATTGCTGTTGTTGCCGGAGCAGATATCGAGCAAGTCAAAGAAGTACTGAGCTTTATTCAACGCTCTGATATCCCTGGCATAGCTGCAAGAAGTGTTTCTGAATGTATGTTTTTACAGCTAGAGGCAAGGGGCTTCGAATCTGATTCCACATATCGTGTGATTTCAAATTATTTCGAAGATTTGATCAGGGGCCATCTTTCTAAAATCTCCAAAGAGACAGGCATAGAAATTCAAGAGCTGTCTGAGATTAGATCGGAACTGGCTCTGCTGGATCCTAGACCTGGCCTAACAATTGGCAGAGACAGGCCTCAGATTGTAATTCCAGAAATAAGGATAGATTTAACAAAAGACGGACTTGTTGTCTCTTTGGAAAACCCAATAGGAATAAGGGTTGAGGTTAACGAGGAGTACGCTCAGCTCTTTATATCTGGAGCTTTTTGTGACAAGAAGGCTGACAAAAAGATTTTGAATGAGCTTGCAAAACAGCTCAAGTCTGCCCGATCTCTAATGGAAAATATTATCAAAAGACAGCAAACTCTTTTTGAAGTGGCTAGCTATGCCGCCATGCATCAATTGAGCTACTTTTCCTCCCCAAATGGCTCACTCGCAACTCTTAAGATGTCAGATGTTGCAGAAGATCTGGGCTTAAGCGTTTCTACTGTCAGCAGGATTGCTAGGACTGCTTATATAAAAAGTCCCAAAGGTGTGATCTCTTTGCGCTCTTTATTTGTCAGCGGAGGAATTAGTGGAGGCCTGTCTGCTTTTTCAAGCAATTCGCAAGACCCCAAAATGTCCAATCAAGACCCTAAAATACCCAATCAAGACCATCGAAAAGCCAAACAAGCCTTTAATAAATCCGATCAAGTAGTTGAACAGATATCTCGAGATAGTGTGCTGGCGGCAATCAAAGAACTCATTTCTACTGAAAACCGCAAAAAACCCTTGAGCGATCAACAAATTGCCTCCGTGTTATCTCAGCAAGGAATTCCAGTATCCAGAAGAACAGTTAACAAGTATCGAGTAGGGGCTGGGATACCCTCCCAAAAAGATAGGCGGCAAAACTTATAACGTTATAACGAGCAAGAATAGGGACTACACGAATCCAACAGAGTTTTGCACGCACCCAAACGACAATCGTGTCAATTCTGGTTTAACATGGTTCGGTTCAATTGATTACTACATATTAGCTGGCACCGTTTAGATAAGCTTTGTGTGTGCCTAAACACCTGTCTGTAAAACTTGGGAGTGAGTCTAATGCAGGGAATAAGCTATGAGCTAAGCTCACTGACGTGCGGATATCCCGATGCATCTATCCTCGCTGATATTTCAGATTCCCACGAAAGGTGCTTTCAATCTGGGCTTAAACCAAGTGATCGACCTAAGGTGGGTGTGCCTGCGTCGGTTTATCCCCAAAGACGCCATCTCGAAAAGGTTGCTATCGACTATTTGGTCAAAGATCTGCATGAGTTTGTTTCTTCGCTAGGTGGGATTGTTCTTCATGCCTATGGTGACAATGTTGTAGTGGATTATCGATCGGATTTTGATCAGACTTGGTTTAGACAACATGGACTGATGGGGGGCTTAGATCTAAGCGAGACATCCCTTGGAACTACGGCTTTTTGTCTTTTGGGTGCCGATAGAGACGAAGCCTGGGTTCATGGAGAGGATCATTATTTAGATTTACTGCGCCCATTTGCCTCTTACTGCACTCGTACAGCCGATGAGGATGGGGTTTTGTTTACCTTTATTCTGCTGCCAGAGGAGCGTTTTGATGATTCGGCTCTTAGATATTTCAGGCTCTACGAAAAAGCCAAGCGTGAGGCAATTAGGCGTTATTACTCACAACTAAAGGCTCAGACATATCAAATGATCGACCAAGAAGAAGCCATAGCAGACGATTCTTCGGGCAGTCTTTTTGTTGACACTTTTGGAAGAATTCTGTGGTCTGACCGTGGCTTTCAACGGATGTTTAATCTGGAGGATGAGTCCGAAAGCTCCATTGATGTTTTTGAAATCATTCCTAAGTTAGGCGCAGTGCTTGCGGCAATCTCTACTGATTATCCGCTTGTTAGTAGCACGCTAGATGTAACTAGTTCTATGACTTTAAACGGTAAATTTATAGTTTGTCAGAGTTGTGAGCCGGTATTTTATAGGGGCAATGTTTCGGCTTTGGCTTTTAGCTTTAAGGCCTCTAGGCTCAATCCCTTTAATGGCCACAGTGGATCTAATCGCGCAGTTTATACCTTTGCAGATATTGTGGGAGAATCGGCCAGCTTGCGTGCAGTTATTAGAGAGGCCGAAGCTGCAGCTTTACACTCGAGCGCTGTTTTGTTGTTGGGCGAAAGTGGAACTGGCAAAGAGCTAGTTGCTCAGTCTATTCATAACGCTGGAATGCGTCGAAAGATGCCTTTTGTGGCTCTTAACTGTTCAAATATGAGATCGGATTTGGCCGAAAGCGAGTTGTTTGGGTATGTACCCGGGGCTTTTACCGGTGCTAGCAGTAAGGGCGCAGCAGGAAAGATCGAATACGCAGATGGGGGCACTCTGTTTTTGGATGAGGTAGGTGAACTTCCTTACGAGGCTCAGTCTATGCTATTAAGGGTGCTGGAAGATCACGAAGTTTGCCGCATTGGAAGTAATGTCCCCAAGCGTGTGGATTTTAGGCTTATTTGTGCTACCAATAGAAATCTTTGGGATATGGTTCAAGATGGGCGGTTTAGGCTAGACCTTTACTACAGGCTAAACGTTATGTGTATTTCGCTGCCTTCACTTAAGGATCGCCCAGGCGATGTTGAGCTTTTGCTTAACTACTTCCTAGCCAAATTTGCAAACACAACAAATGACAAGCTTTCTCGCATAAGGCAAGAAGCTCTAGATGTACTTCTGGCTTATTCTTGGCCGGGTAATATTAGAGAGCTTCGTAACGCAATAGAAAGTGCCTGCATTGCGGCAGGTAAGCAAGAAATCTCAATAGAACACCTACCAGCTAAGTTATTAGATGCAGTTTTGTCTTCGGATGATGTTGAATCTATTGATGTTGAGTCTATTGATGTTGAGTCTAGTAGCTCCGGAATATCAGAAGACTCAATTTCAGCTAAAAATAACACTAACGAAGATCTTTCAGAATTATCTGTATTAGAAAATAAAGAACGAAAAAGACTGATAGATCTTTATCTCAAAACCAATGGCAATAAATCCAAGATGGCTAAAGAGTTAGGAATTTCTAGAACAACTCTTTACAGAAAATTAGAACGTTATGGACTCTAGGGAAATGCCTCTTGGCCTTCGCGTCGCCTTCGCGCATAAGCACTGCGACACAGGCTGGATCCAAACAAAAGCACCTAATCAGCATTTTCTTAGTTGAGATTTTCTCAACTTATTCTCACAACTTATAAAATTCTCGCAATTCATACTGCACTATATTTTCTTCGTTTCTTCACAAAACGTACATATGTGTTCATTTTCGCATTGAACATAAATGAACACTTTTGAACATCTATAAGTCAAGCGG
>CAZOMM010000027.1:0-18479 GCA_964581165.1 uncultured Coriobacteriaceae bacterium | reverse complement strand
AGAATTGAAGAGGAGGAACATTGAGCGAGATCAGTGGACAAGCAATGCACGATTATATTGCAAGCATGGTCGAGCGTGCTAAAAAGGCCCAGGCAATTTACGAGAAGATGGCAAATCAAGAACTTTATGACAAAGCCGCTAGGGCTGTCGGAAAAGTTGTTTATGACAATGCCGAGATGTTTTCGGAAGAAGCTGCAGCAGAAACTCGCATAGGAAATGCCAAGGACAAGGTTGTCAAGCACAAGGCAATGCTTGGAACCCAGTGGTTTTATATGAAGGACAAAAAGAGTACTGGAATTATTGGCTGGGAGCAGGGCAAACTAGATGTGGATTGCATTCTTAAGATTGCCAAACCTGCTGGCGTTGTAGGTTCGGTTCTTCCTTCTACAAATCCCACGGTAACCATGGCTGCTAATGCTATGCAGGCAATGAAATGCGGCAATGCACTTATTTGTTGTCCCCATCCCAGAGCAATGAAAGTTTCTCAGCACTGTGCCGAGCTTATGCGCTCAACCATTGCCGAGCTTGGTATTCCTGAGGATCTTATTTTGTGTGTAGATCCTGAGCATGGCTCAATTGAGGCTTCTCAAGAGGTTATGGCTCAGGTTGATCTTGTTGTTGCAACTGGTGGTCCAGGTATGGTTAAGGCAGCTAATTCTAGCGGCAATCCCTCTTTTGGAGTTGGCCAGGGCAACTGTCAAGTAATTATCGATAGGGGCATGTCGTCACATTTTGATGAGATGGCCAAGCTTACGATTCCCAACCGCGCTCTAGATAATGCCGTTATGTGCATTGGTGAGCAGTTCTTTGTTGTTCCTGCCGAAGATGAGCAGGCCTTTATAGATGCTTTTAACTCAAATTCTGCTTACGTTGTTAGTGATGCCAATGAAGTTGCGCGCATTCGCGAGGTCTGTTTTGTTCCCAATAAGCAGGGTCAGCTTGCAATTAGTCCAACACTTGTTGGGCGTGGAGTTGATGAACTTGCCCAGGCTGCTCAGATCGATCTCCCTGAAGATGCGATTTTGATTATGGCCAAGGTAGAAGCCTATGCCCAAGATGAGCAACTTGCTCGCGAAAAGCTTCTTCCTGTTAGTGCCTACATCACCTACGAGGGATCGTGGGAAGATGCTATCGAAATTGCAGTTGCAAATCTAAACATGGAGGGCGCTGGTCACTCCAGTGTTATCTGGACAGACAGCGAAGAAAATCAGAGATATGCAGGCCTGACTTTACCTGTGTGTCGTGTGTGCGTTAATAACGGCAACCAGGCAGTAGGTGGAGGCCCATACTACGAAACTGGAACTGCTGTTACCAGTGGAGTTGGCTGCGGTTTCTGGCAGAAAAATATCATCACTCGCAATCTCGACTTCACAGATCTTCTCAACTACACCCGTTTGATTTACAGGATCCCAACTGATCGCCCAGATCCAACAGAAGAAGAGATTTGGGCTTAGTTTTCGGAGTCTAAAGCTCGCAGTTTGGAGTTCGGGGTCTAGAGCTCAGGATATAGAACTCGACATGGAGTTCGGAGTCTAAAGCTCAGAGCATAGAACTCGGCATGATTCGGCGAAAAAGCAAAAGGCAAGAAAAAACAAAACGCAAAAAACAAGGGTAGGCAAGAGTGAGCAGCAATTGCTGCTATTAGTCAGGAGAAAAATGATCAAGGATATCCAACAGCTTGTAAGCATGGCTAAGCCTAATAGCAAGCCCAAAAGAGTTGCTTTGGCCTCAGCCAACGATGCACATGCGGTAGAAGCGGTGCTTAGAGCTGCAGATGATGGCTATGTGGATCCAGTTTTGATAGGCGATACTGCTACCATCTCAAAGCTTATTAGCGATTGTGGACATAATCCCTCAGAAATAGAAATAATCGATGCGCAAGACGATGTTGAATCGGCTGCAAAAACGATTGCCTTGGCTCGTGAGGGCAAGGTTGACATGATTCAAAAGGGAACACTTAACACTTCGGATTTACTCAGGGCGGTATTGAACAAAGAGACTGGTCTTGAGCATGACAAGCTTGTTACGCATCTAACACTTACTGGCTTTCCGGGATATCACAAGATTATTGGTCTATGCGATGTAGCCATACTTCCTTATCCAACCTTAGAACAGCGCGCTATGCAGATTGAGTCCGTGGCTCGCGCAATGCATGCTTTTGGATATGGAGAAGACCTAAAGGTGGCTTCGATTGCGGCTGCCGAAGGGGTAAGCCCCAAGATTGTTGAGTCTTATGAGGCTGCCGAGCTAAAGCGTATGAATGAGGCTGGCGAGATCACTGGCTGCATAGTTGAAGGACCAATCTCACTAGATTTGGCTCTTAGTTTTGAGCGAGCAAACGCCAAGGGTTATTCGAGTCCTGTGGCAGGCGATGCCGACATCTTGATGTTTCCAAACATGGTTAGCGGCAGCGTTGTTGCCAAGATTCTCGAGATGCAAGGACTAACTCCCATTGGAATTGTTCTTGGGGCTGGCGTGCCTATAGCAGTTTCGTCTAGAGCAGCATCTGTTGAGACCAAGTACAGCACTTTGGCTGTTACAACAATGATTGCGAGGTAGATCTCATGTACAGAATTTTGGTAATCAATCTGGGAGGAACCTCTGCAAAGCTAGCGATATACGAAGACGAAAAACTTGTCTGCGATCACTCCTTTGATTACAGCAAAGACGAGGTAGACATGGTTTTAACCGGCAGACAAGAGGTGGAGGTCAAAGCACGTAATATCAATGCTTGGTTAGATTCCATTGCTTTGTCTGTGTCTGATCTCGATGCCTTTGCTGTAAGAGGCAGCGGTCTATTTTTTGGTGGAGAGGGTGGAACCTTTGTAATAGAGGGCAAGCTGCGTGAGCGTCTTGCTAGCCTATATACTCCCGACAAAAAGATTATCCATGCTTCTTATATTGCACTAGGTTTGGTTGATGAGCTGCAAAAGGATCTCGACAAAAAGATTCCTATGCTTATTACTGATCCATCTACCATAGATCAAATGCTCCCGGAGGCACATCTCACCGGAAATCCAAGGTTCACTAAGCGCTCGGCCTTTCATGCGCTAAATCACCGCGCCGTGGCTCGTAAGGCGGCAGCCGAGCTTGGAAAAAGCTACGAGCAAGTAAATCTCATAGTTGTTCATATGGGTGGGGGAATCTCGATTGCGGCACATCGTCGTGGCAGGATCATTGATGTAAACGATGGTACCGGTGATGGGAATGGCCCTTTTACTCCCGATCGTGCCGGTTCTTTGCCAACAGGCCAGCTTGTTCATCTGTGTTTTACAGGCGGATACACCGAAGCAGAGGTGTTTCGCATGCTCAAGGGCGAAGCTGGAGTTAAATCCTACCTCGGCACTGCCGATATGCGCGAAGTCGAAAAGATGATCGACGAGGGCAATGATGAGGCAAAGCTTGTTTTTGATGCGATGGTTCATCAAATTTGCCGCGAGATTGGTGCTTGCTATGCAGTTCTCGACTGCGAGGTAGATGCAGTGGTCTTTACTGCTGGTATGGCACATTCAGACAGACTCATCAACTCAATATCCAAAAAGGTAGGAAGAATGGCTTCCTTTTTGCGTTACCCAAGTGGATTTGAAAACGAAGCTCTAGCTTTAGGCGCTTATAGGGTGCTTTCGGGACAAGAAGAGCCAGCTGTTTATGAGGGCGAAGGCAACAACCTAACAACTATCAATCCCAATTAGCAAGTGCCTACTACAAGGAGTCGCACTCAGCAAGGCTGGCGAGTTCAGGCTGGCGGGTTCGAGCTGGCAACTTCAAGCTGGCGAGTTCAACTAAGAAAAGAGTTCAGCAAGCGAAGCTGTCAAACAACTCGTCAAACAAAAGCCAGCAAGCAATTCAACTGGCAATAAACGGCTGCAGGGTAAAAAAGCATAGCTTTAATCTGAAAGGAGAATTAAAACCTGCAGCCGCTAGAGGAAGATTCCTCCGCGCAAAAGAATAGCGCCGGAGGGGATAGAAAAAGGAGGGAAGAAATGTCAGACGACACAAAGACCGGAAAAACGGTATGGACTAGCCGCAACAGATCTAAATGGCACTGGATTGCCCTGATTGGAGCAATCGCAATTGGCTGCGTGACCAGCGGCATGATGCAAAATGCATCGGGCATCACCATTGTTCCAATGTCCGAATTCTTCGGAATTGGGCGCGGAGAAGGAGCCCTTTATCTCACTGTAATGGGACTGGTCATGGGTGTGATGTTCCTGTTTGTTGGGTTCATCATGGACAAGGTCAAATCCATGATCTGGATACCGCTCGGCATGGCTGCTGCAGTCGTCGGTTTTGTCCTGCCCTACTTTGCCACTTCGATTGGCAATATGTATGTTGCTGCAATCTTTATGGCAATTACTGGCGCGCTTTGCGGCGGCGCTTTTATGTGCGGCGTTGGAGCTAACTGGTTCGAAAAAGGCGCAGGAACGGTTATTGGTGTTATTAATGCCGTAACTACCGGTGTTGGTGCTATTTGGTCTACTCTTGGTAGCTGGGTTATCGAGTCTTACGGCTGGCAAAACGCTTTTTTGGTAGAAGCAGTACTTGCAGCAATTCTTCTGATTCTTGCAATCCCGCTGTTTCGCTATCGTCCAAGCGAGAAGGGTCTAATTCCCTATGGAGCCAAAGAAGAGGATTACATTAAGAAGAGCGAACAGTCCGAGACAATTGAGATCCCCGGTGTTACTTGGAAACGTGCTGTTAAAAGTCCAGTTTTTTGGTTTGTTGCAATTTTTGCCTTCTTAACAATGGCAATCAATGCTATGTCGGCAAACCTGCCCGGTCTTGCAACTTCTGCTGGAATGTCCACTACGGTTTCTGGTTTGGTTGGCTCTGTCTCGCTAATTGGCTGGGTTATCGGCTCAATTGTAGTTGGTGGTTTGGTTGATAAGTGGGGGATGTTTAGGGCCACAATCTTTTTAGGAATCTTCGGAATTGTCGGATGTGCACTGATTATTCTGGTGCATCACGACGTGGCAATTTTTGCAGGCTCCTTCTTATTTGGACTTCCCATGGGTCTACCGATGGTTGGAACATCTGTAGCTGCTCAGCGCTACTTTGGTGGGAAAAACTTCGGAACTATTTCTTGCTGGATTAACGCAGTTTTGGCCTTTTCTTACTACGGCTTTGTTTCGATTTACAGCTTTATCTACGACGCGAGCGGAAGTTACACACCTGGAATAATTCTATGCATCTGCTTCTTGGTGTGTGCAGTAATTGTGATTCGCATAATCATGGCCACAGGTGAGCGCCTGCGTAGGGAATGGGCTAAGTAGTTTTATCTAACTAAAGCAACTAAGTAAGTAGTCAACCAAGCAAGTGATCAAGTGATCAGCTGGTTAATTACAACTAAGTACTAAGTAGCTAAGCAAGTAGTCAGCTGATTAATCACAACCAAGAAGCAACTAACTAAAAATTGCATGGTTTTTGAAGCCATGGGGGTGGCTCAAGCATGCAGTTTTAAAGAGAGGAAGAGGACGATGGATTACAGAGAAGCTATCGATGAGCTATGTGATCGCACTGGTTTTAAAGGTTCTCAGTGGGGACCAAAGATTGTTGAACCCTATGTTCAAACCTTGGACGAAGCTCTGATTCTTTTGGCCATGCCTGGCACAATGGAGGAGCTCATCGAAGCAACCGGCTTAGACAAAGAATACGTAGAAGATAGAGTTGCCTGGTTTGATTTGACAGGCGTTTGCATCCCCCGCAAACGTGATCGTGGCAAGGTCTATTACTTTCATGAGGATCCAATTGCCATCAAAGACACCATGTCTTACAACTGGATGTATACCGACTATGAGAAGACTCCCGAGATGGAGCGCTTCATGTACTACTGGGATGTGTGGGATAGCACCGACCAAGTAGACGATATGTGGGAGGATCGCGATAAGGAGTTCCGCAAATCTCAGCAAAGCGGCAAGCGTGAGTTTGAGACTAACCAGATTAGGGTCATCCCTCTACCCGATACAGTCAAAGATGGCACTGAACTTGATCCCATTGAGGACTTTGACGAGATAGTTAAAGGGGCACCTGCGGTAGTTATAAATGAGTGCTGCTGCAATTGGATTCGTTATCACGAGACCGGTCAGGCAGGCCATGATGTGATGTCACAAAATCCCAAGACTGGTGAGCCTGACAACACGGTTTGCATGCATGTTAGCCCTAATGGAGAGCTCGACTACCTGATTGAGCGCGGATTAGGCACCGTGCTTAGCGCAGAAGAGGCGATGGAAAAGGGCCGCGAAATTGCTCAGCGTGGGCTGGTTATGACAGCTAATGGTGGTTATCCGGTAGTTGGTCAGGTCTGCTGCTGTGATTCTAGGGGATGTGCAATTTGTCGACCAGTTTGGGAGCACAATCTGCACTCCTTCTGGGAGAGCCGTTTTTGCGCGGATGTTGAGTACGAAAAATGCGTTGGCTGTGGCAATTGTCTCAAGCGCTGCCCGTTTGGAATCATCACCATGGTCAAAGACATGGAAGCACACGATCAGGGCAAGATGAAAGCCAAGCCTGTAATTGATCCCAACAAGTGTGTGGGCTGCGGTGCCTGCGTGTATGGGTGCCCAACCAAGGCAATTGGTTTGGTTTGCGTTCGCGACAAGGATTGGTTGGTAACTGCACCAACAGTTTGCGCAATCGATGACCCAGAGATCACAGGTGTTGGCTATGCCGCAACAATTCTTGATGATGATGAAGAAGAGGCCGAAGTTACACAAGAGTAGCAAGTAAGCCGCATTGCATTTTGGGGTTCGTCTATGATAGTTGAGACGAACCCCAAAATTGAAAACGAAGCCCCAGAATCATCTCGCGACGAACCCGCAGCTTCGTTTAAACAAAGCCTACTAAAGCTAGACAAGCATAAGGGATAGATAGGAGGAACAATCGTGATCGCTATGAAGATTTGCTACCCCAAAAAACCTGATATGCGTTTTGATATGGACTACTACATTAATGGACACCTAGCTACTAGCAATGAGCTTGCAGCTGGAGCATGCAAGGGGATGTTGGTCGAAACCTGCGAGGACGATGACTCCAAATATGCAGTAGTTACTGCCCTTCTATATGAATCCGAAGAAGCCTATCATGCAGCACTCGATGAGCATTCCGAAAGACTGCTGGCAGATATAGCCAACTTCACCGATGTTACTCCCGATATCTCATTCGTAAATATTGTGGCATCGCAGATGCCTCAGATTGTGTACTAGTTGTTAAGGGCGAGCAAAATGGATTTTAGTCTAAGTCAAAGCGAAGCCAAGCTTTTAGAAGATCTGGATTTATGGATTGACTCCTGCGGTTTTGACAAATCCTACTTTGATAAGTGCTATGAATTGTGCAGTTATCCGAAGGAATTTTACAAGGCTGTATTTGAATCGCCATTTGGCAAGCTCGGTCTGCCCGAAAAATATGGAGGACGCAGCAGCACATTAAGTGAACTTGTTTTGGTTTGCATGAGATTTGGCGAAAGAGGACTTCCTTATACAGTGGGCAAAACCGTAGGACCTATGTATATATCTACTTTTGGAAGTCAAGAACAGATGGATCTTTGCATAAAGGCAATGTCAGATGGCAATGTGCCTTTTGCCCTAGCTTTTACTGAGCCTTTGGCTGGCTCAGATTCCGATTATCAAACCTCTGTCACACAGCGAGATGGCAAGCTTGTGATCAACGGCGAAAAAACCATGATCATGCATGCCGATTATGCTCCCTACTTTTTGGTGATTGCTCGCGAAGCTGATCTTGCAGACAAAAAGCCCTTTGAACAGATGAGCATTTACATGGTTCCTAGCGATGCAGAAGGTGTAGCCATAAAGCCACTGCACAAAATAGGTGGCAAGCTATATACCGATTGCCATCTGTGGTTCAAAGATGTTGAGGTGGATGAATCTGCCAGAGTTGGTGCCAAGGGCGAGGGTTTTAAGGTAATGATGGGCAGCATGGAAACCGAGCGAACATTGCTTGCAGCGTTTTGTTATGCCCAAGCATATGAAGCCTACTCGCTTGCCTGTGATAGGGCTAATTCCAGACTGCAATTTGCTAAGCCTATTGGCAGCAATCAACTCATCCAAGAAAAAATCGTAGACATGCGCATAAAGGTAGACAACATGCGGCGCATGGTTTTAGAAGCTGCTTGGAAAAAAGACAATGGGCAGTCACTTCGTATAGACAGTTCACTTATTAAGCTTTACTGCGCACGATCTGCATGTCAGGTAGCAGACGATGCAATGCAGATATTTGGAGGCTCTTCTTATTACGAAAGCAACAGGGTTTCGCAGATTTGGCGTGATCTTCGTGAGGTTCGTATCTCGGGCGGAAGCGACGAGATGATGATTAGAGGAGCTGGAAAGCAAATCCTTAAGGACTTTTCCAAACGAGCCGAACAAGGCTAACAGATCAAATCAAGCTAAAAAGTATTGTTTTTTGCAATAAGGCCTAAAAACTAAGGCTAAAATTCGCCTTGGCCAAGCCATGC
Source organism: uncultured Coriobacteriaceae bacterium (assembly GCA_964581165.1). Lineage (GTDB taxonomy): Bacteria > Actinomycetota > Coriobacteriia > Coriobacteriales > CADBOM01 > CAZPAN01. The sequence continues at coordinate 10,012 of CAZOMM010000027.1, read as the reverse complement.
AAAAAACTGGTCGGAAGGCTCTATTGGCAGGGATAACAACAAAATCTTAGGCAAGAAGGAGAATGGAAAACTAATGAAAACGAGGTTAACAGAGCTATTAGGGATAAAGCATCCGATCATTCAATGTGGTATGGCCAATGTTGTCAATCCAAAAATGATCGTTGCTGTGGCTGAGGCCGGAGGACTGGGCTTTCTTCCATTGGCTAATATCACAGTAGACGAGTACCGTGAGCAGATTCGCTGGATCAAAGAACATATTGGCAATAAACCTTTTGGCGTTAATGTTTCTCCCTTGGTTCCTCATATTAGGGACTACGTTGATGTGTGGATCGAAGAAAAGGTTCCTGTTTGGGGGTCTGCAATTAGAGATCCATTCTCTTTTTTGGGTATCGATAAGCCCAAAGATGTTATTTACATCCCAACTATTGGCCGCGTACATCACGGCACGAGATTGGTTCAAAAAGGCTTGGCAGATGCAGTGATCATTCATGGCCAAGAAGGTGGAGGGCATCCAGGCAAGCTTGGAACTACAGTGCTTACCATGAAGGCAGTAGAAAAGCTGGATATTCCCGTGGTGGCTTCCGGCGGCTTTACCGATGGTCGCGGACTTGCCGCTGCTCTTGCAATGGGAGCAGAAGGTATTGGCATGGGAACACGCTTTGCTATTAGTGCCGAATCTACCATTCCCCTTGAAGCAATGGAGTGGCTCAAAACTAAGTCTGAGGATGATCCCATTCGATCCAATAAATACGATGGCGTGTTTTGTAATGTTATCCAAGGAGATGGTATTGGAAAACATCGCACCTGGAAGGCCCATCCTTGGAAGATTCCGTTTTCTATGTACAAAGAAACCAAGGCAACACACCCAGGTTTTAAGGAGCTTTGGAAGCTGGCTAGGTTTATGTGGAAGATCGGGATGGATCCAATTCAGTGGTGCGATGGGATGCCCAAGTTTGAGCAGGGCCTGCTGCAAGGCGACACTAACAAGGGGCTATTCTGGTCTGGACAGGCAATTGGACGTATTGACAAGGTGCTCAGCTGCAGGGAGATTATTGAATCTACTGTAGCCGAGGCCGAGCAGATTATTGCCGGTATGCATAAAAGATTTATCGAGGATAATGACGCGGTTTTAATAAGTGATTAAACGCATTAAACGCATTAGCAAATTAAGAGGGAGTTAATACTGCCTCTGGCCCTAGGCCGCAGATACAAAAGTGGCGGAAGGGGAGGGATTCGAACCCTCGGAACGGGGGCCGCCCGCTCAACGGTTTTCAAGACCGTCGCATTCAACCACTCTGCCACCCTTCCGAACTCCAACAAGATATCACATAAACGCAGACATAAACGCAAGACACAAGCTCAGGTGTTTTCTAGAACGCTTAAGTGATCGCTGGTGGGGATTATAGGCCTTGCCTATAGGTTTTGCCTATTGGCGCTGTTTGTTGGTACTGTTCGTTGCCGGAGTCCTCTAAAAGCGGAGTCCGCTGAAGCGGATCCCTTAAGAGGGGATCCGCCAAAAGGACCAAAAGAGGGGATCCGCCAAAAGAGCCAAAAGGATCAAAAGAGAGGATCCCTTAAATCACGATGCAGCTAACGTAGGCAATATGATCAGATCCATGGTTATAAGGAATATCTGCAGCAGTGCAAACATCGCTTACAACCAAACCCGATGCTTCCATAGATACAAACATGCGAGAGGGGAATCTGCAGGGATTATCGGGGTAAGAGCACTTATCGCAGATAGTACAAGCCCCTGCTGCAAGTACTAGGCAATCGGGAATATGCTCCCGAACATCTTTAACAAATTCTGGGATACGCTCTTTGTGAAGTTCACTGGTGTCAATCATTGTGTCGATGTCAAACTCATCCTCCAGCTCACCAACTGTCTGAAAAACTACAACATCTTTGCGCTTCGCAATCTCATCCCTAAAGTGCTCTATAGTGCCGCACGCAGGAGGGCAAGCCCAATTTTGGTCGTAGCTTTTGCACTTATCCGCCGAGCACATGTCGCGTACTTCTTCGCGAACCCTTAGCTTATCTGCTGTTGTTGTGCCTATGCACTCAAAACCATGCTCTTTGGCAAGTTCAACCACTTTGGCAAGCTTTTCTTCTTGAATCATCCCTTGTTTACCTCCGGCTCCTTAAAGCCAATTTTTGGCCTACTCCTCAAACATCATCTGTTCTACATAATGTTCATTAAATCTTGCAGATGTAGAAAGTTCTATATACCCACACTTATCCATAATTTGCAGCAGCTCTTCTCGGGCTTGCGCAGATATGAGCACATTTGTTGCGCCTTCGCCAGCGGAATTTCCTACAGATTCTGTTCGATCTATTAGCTCTGCAGGGAAAATTCCAATACGCATGGCGTTTGCAATGTCGATATGGCTTCCAAAACCACCTGCAACATAAAGGACTTCTACGTCATCTACGCTAATCTGCTGCTCATCGAGCAAAGTATAAATACCAGCGCAAATTGCCGCCTTGGCTAGCTGAATATTGCGCACATCTTTTTGAGTTATATAGACATTGTTTTTGCGCGACAGATAAATCACATTGTCGCCGTTTATCTCGTCAATGTACTGAGCAAGACTAGGATCAACATCGTCTTGGTCGAGGATAAGCCCGGTCTCATCGATTACTCCAAGTTCAAGCATTATCGCTAGGATGTCGATAAGTCCCGAACCGCAGATTCCTATTGGCTCGATATCTCCAATAACATCGAGATGTAACTCCCCATCTTTTATTTTGACCTTAGAAATACCACCTGGGCCTGCAGGCATTCCGCATTCGATATTGGCACCTTCAAATGCAGGACCAGCTGCTGTAGCACAGGAGATCATTCCATTTTTGTCTCCCAAAACCATCTCGCCGTTGGTTCCCACATCTACCATCAAGCAGGGTTTTTCTTTGCGGTTGAGTCCTGTGGCAACAATGCCTGCAGTGATGTCTCCTCCAACGTATCCAGCAACGCAGGGCATCATATAGGTGTTGGCACATACATCATTGATGTTGTGCTCATCACCAAAAAGAGACTCAGGGATAAATGGGTTAACACCAATTGAGTCGGGAGAAAGCCCAGCGGCAATATGTTGCATAACAGTGTTTCCAGCAACAACAGCCTTAACAGGCTCTATTCCCTCAATTCCAGCACTTGCACAGGCTTGGGCCTTAAGCTTTGCTAAGCCTGTGAGAATAGCATCGGTAAGCTGGGGAAGTTTCCCATTCATAGAGGCTGTGATCCTGCTAATTACATCGCCGCCAAACACAATCTGCGGGTTGGGACAGCTTGCACTTGCCAGCCTTTTTCCATCGGCAAGGGAATGTAGATGACAAACCACAGTTGTGGTTCCTATATCTATGGCTAGACCATACTCTCCATCGACACCTTTATCTATCTCGTATGGAGCCGAAAAGCCACTTTCAGAAATGGACATCACATTGTCTTGTTCAATAATGATTTTCATTCCTTGGCTAACATTGCATTGGCATGCGAGATGATATCCAAGTCCTTCTTCTGTACGAAGCAAGACCTTGCATTTTCCACAAACACCAGCTCCTCCGCACATCGCATTAAGATGAATGCCATGGTTTTGAAGAACTGACAGAACCGTTTGATCTTCGGAAGCTTCTACTACTATGGAGCCATCTGTATTGACAATTTCAATTTGCATAGAAAACCTTCCCCTCTTACTCTTCCTACACAGTTTTGAGCATTGCTCGAGTGTAGCACCCGTATATGTCTGTAGCTGGTTTGTGCATTCCCGTTAGCGCCTAGATCGACATAAACAAGATCGGTAAAGCCGAAATAGCCAAGATCGGCGCTGACGAGATCGACATAGATAAGATCGGAGCGTACAAAAATGACACAGAGAAATTTCCCAATCCTTGTACTAACCATACAAAGAATAAGAGCTGTTTATGTATTTGACATATAAAGTGGGGTGCTATACTCGGTTGCGTTCGAATTGAACCTGAAAGATCCAATTCGAATATGTGTGGATTGTCCGAAGGCTGTGGATTATTCACTTACTGTAATCGACCTTGTTGTGGTCAAGTTTTGAAAGGGGTTCTTATGGCAGTCCTCGATGATATCAACTCTGCAATTCAGCGTGGCAAGAAGAAGGAAGTTGTTCCTCTGGTTCAGCAGGCAATCGACGAGGGAATCGGCGCGCAGGATATTCTGAATGCTCTGCTCGATGGTTTCTCGGTTATCGGCGAGAAGTTCCGCAATGACGAGGTATTCGTTCCTGAGGTTCTAGTTGCTGCTCGTGCAATGAATGCTGGTACCGCTCTGCTCAAGCCGCTCCTAGACGAGGCTGGCGCTGAGCCTCTGGGCAAGGCCGTTCTTGGCACCGTTGCAGGCGACATGCATGACATCGGCAAGAACATTGTTCGTATGATGGTTGAGGGCAAGGGTATCGAGGTTGCCGACCTTGGTGTCGACGTTCCCACCGAGAAGTTTGTTGAGTATGTCAAAGAGAATCCTGACACCAAGCTCGTTCTCGCTTCTGCACTGCTCACCACCACCATGCCAAACCTCCAGGCTGTTGTTAAGGCATTTGAGGATGCAGGCCTCCGCGATCAGGTTAAGATCATGATCGGTGGCGCTCCTGTTACCCAAGAGTTCTGCGACGAGATCGGTGCAGATGCCTACACCCCCGATGGTGGTTCCTGCGCCAACAAGGCTGCTGAGCTTCTCGAGGCCATGAACTAAATTTTGGCTTTTGCCTTCTTAACAGCCACTAGGCTGTTTTGCTAGAGACTCAAAAGTTAGAGAAAGACCCCCGTTTGCGGTTTAAGCAAGCAGGGGTCTTTTGCATTAGAAGACAATCTGAACATGATTTTACGTGAGGATGAAAAATACATGCGTTTGGCGCTCGAACAGGCTCAACTGGCTTTAGAAGCTGGTGAGGTACCTGTTGGTGCCGTGGTTGTATTTGACGGTACACCCATAGCTACTGGATACAACCAACGAGAGAATGACTTGGATCCCACGGCGCATGCTGAGATTGTCGCCATGCGGCAGGCGGCTCGCTTCTTGGGACGATGGAGACTTTTTGGTTGTACGGTCTATGTGACTTTGGAACCTTGTGTAATGTGTGCTGGTGCGATGCTTCAATCGCGAATTGACAGATGCGTGGTGGGAACACTTGATCCTTCTGCAGGTGCCCTAGATTCTATCTATGCAATTTGTGACGACCCTAGGCTAAATCATTCGTTTCCAGTTTCGTATGGAGTGCTCGAGAGTGAGTGCTCAGAGCTTTTGGATGGTTTTTTCTCGGGTCTTAGAAGACCCTGTGCAAAAGGACTAAAAGAGGGCTTAGACCTATGAAAATTGACTTTGTAGTTTTAGCTCCAGCTAAGATAAATCTTGCTCTGGAGGTTCAAAACTATCGTGTAGACGGAAAACATCCTCTAAAGACCATCATGCAGACACTCTCTTTGTCTGATCGGCTGCATATTAGTGCAATTATTGGGGCGCAGCGTCCAGGAATCTCGATCAAAATGCACAGCTTACATGGACTAGGTCAGGATGATATTCCCCTTGAAGAGAATCTTATTTATCGAGCAATTGTGGCTTTTTTTGAACGTGTGAATGCTCCTTTGAACTATCAGATTTCTATTGAGGTAGATAAGGCTATTCCCGCTCGTTCTGGTTTAGGTGGAGGTTCTGCAGATTGCGCTGCTGCAATTGTGGCAGCAGCGAAAATTCTGGGCTATGACCCAAATAGTTTTCAGGCGCATGAGGTTGCAAGATCACTTGGCAGTGATGTGCCCTTTTTCTTGGAAGGTGGCTGTGTTCTACTAGAGGGTTTTGGCGAGCAAATTGGGGCAAAACTAAGCACGGAACCTCTTTGGATATGTCTTGCCAGGCCCACAGATGGCCTTTCGACACCTATGGTTTATTCCAGCTTTGATTCAATGGCTGGTGGAGGGCTTGCAGACACAGAGGCCACAGATGCAGATGCAGGAGCAGCTAACGCAAGGCCGACAGACACAAGGGGCACTAGCGTAGGGGTGGTAAACACAGGCACAAAGGCCACAGACGTAGGTGAAAAGCCGGCAAACACAAGCAAACATGCAAGCAAACTCGAGGCGCTGGCAAATCTACTAAACGGGCCAAAAACACAAAAGCTGGACAATCCAGATAAAAGCAATCCAGCTATAAAGATCCAAGCAAGCAATAAGGCCACAGAAATCGCCAAGCTGATGTTTAACAACCTAGAGCCTGCAGCCAAAAGTTTACTCCCAGAGATATCCGAGATGCTCAATGTGCTTGAGAACTCAGAGGGAGTTATGGGAGCCATGTTGTCTGGATCGGGTTCGGCTGTTTTTGCAATATGCGATAGCGAGCAGTCGGCCAATTTGGCTACTAAAAGAATGAGAGAGCGTAAATGGTGGGCCACAACTTGTTACACTGTGCCCTTTGGCGCAGGCGTTTACGATTAGGGCTTGCTCTGTGATAAACTCCAAACCTAAACGAGGCAGGATGTCCTAGAACTTACTAGAAGTTCCAGAACGTTCTAGAACTTTCCTCCTCTAAATCTTGGGGTATCGTCCAATGGCTAGGACTCTGGCTTTTGGTGCCAGTTATCTGGGTTCGAATCCTAGTACCCCAGCCAGGTTTTTCTCGGGGATGCTACATGCATCCCCGTTTCACTGTGCCAAGCATGCACAGGTTTCTAATGGGTGATGAGTCCCTAGCACGTTTTGTCTTGCTGTTGTAGTGGCGATTTTGGCTTTTATGTGAGTTGCCTATTGTAAGCAATTTACTGGCTAGAATGCAGACAACTGACATTTGGGATTTGCGACATACAAGATGCGGAGGTAGCGTCTTATGAGCGCAACTGCTCTTATTCTTGCCGCAGGCAGTGGCACGAGGATGAAGTCGTCACACTCTAAGGTAGTTTTTGAGTTACTCGGAAAGCCTCTAATCAGATGGGTTGTCGATGCAGCCAAAGAGGGCGGTTGCGACAGGATTATTTGTGTTTTAGGTCATGGGATCGATGAAGTTTCACCCCTAGTTTCGGATTGCGATGTAGCAATTCAAAGTGAGCGCCTTGGCACTGGCCATGCTGTAATGATGGCCGAGGAGATGCTTCGCGAGTCTGGCGAAGATGTGGTGGTACTTTCGGGGGATAGTCCTCTAATCAGACCCGAGACTATATCTTCACTCATCTCTACACGTCGCTTGCACGAGGCTGATGCAGTAGTTTTGAGCAACATTGCCGATGACCCCAGTGGCTATGGGCGAATTATCAGGAATGCATTTGGTGCCATAGAGCGCATAGTTGAGCAAAAAGATTGCAGTGAGCAAGATGCTCAAATCAAGGAAGTCAACAGCGGAATCTACTGCTTTAAAACAACGGCTTTACTCAATCATCTTCAAAATCTTAGTAACGATAACGCCCAGAATGAGTATTACCTCACGGATGTAATTGCTCTTATGGTTGCTGCTGGTCAAAAGGTGGAAGCCCTAATTGCCGATGACTCCACAGAGGCCATGGGAATAAACGACAGATTTCAGCTTTCGCAAGCCCAAGCCTGCATGCAGCATAGAATCAACAAAAAAATGATGCTGTCGGGCGTAACGATTATCGATCCCAGTCTTACCTGGATTGGCCCAGACGTTGAAATAGAGCCTGATGTTGAGATATGGCCGATGAGTTTTTTAATGGGCAAAACCAAAATTGCTTCTGATTGCAAGATTGGACCCAATTCGCGTCTTACAGACACAAGCGTAGGACGTGGATGCACAGTCGAAGAATCAATTTTGATTGAATCAATTTTAGAAGATGAGGTTAATTGCGGACCTAGGGCCTATCTGAGGTCGGGTACACATATGATGGCGGGTTCTAAGGCGGGAACTCATGTAGAGATCAAAAATTCTACAGTGGGGCCAAATTCTAAAGTTCCGCACCTTAGCTACATAGGTGATACAACAATTGGCGTGGATGTTAATGTTGGTGCAGGGTCTATCACTTGTAACTACGACGGACAAAATAAGAACAAAACTGTTATTGGCGATCGAACATTTATAGGTTCGGATACCATGATGGTTGCGCCGGTAAAAATTGGCAGCGATTGTACTGTCGGTGCAGGTTCTACAATCACTCATGATGTTCCAGATGGTTCGTTGGGAATTGCAAGGTCAAAGCAAAAAAATATTCTTAATTGGACTAGACAGAAGAAAGATAAGCAATAGTCGGATACAAGAGTCGGATACAAGGATACAAATAAGGGGAGAGGAACTAACAGATGGATACGGTCTCTAAAAAGCTCATGCTGTTTAGCGGAAGCAGCAACATGAGTTTGGCGAGTAAGATCTCCGATGAGCTGGGTATTGGGCTTGGAAAAGTTAGGCTAGAAAAGTTTGCAAATGGCGAGATCTATGCCAGGTTCTTAGAGAGCGTAAGAGGTGCAGAAGTCTTTATTTGTCAGTCTGTTGCTGGCGAAGTTAACGACACCTTGATGGAACTTTTGATTATGACCGATGCTGCCAAAAGAGCATCGGCTCGTTCAGTTACCGCTGTTATTTCTCACTATGGATACTCAAGGCAGGATAAGAAAAGTGCATCGCGTGAGCCAATTACAGCTAAGCTAGTTGCTAATTTACTCACGGTTTCTGGAGTAGATCGTGTGATCGCGATTGATCTTCATCAAGGGCAGATTCAGGGCTTTTTTGATCATCCTGTCAATCATCTTACTGCCCTTCCACTTTTTGCCGATTATTTTGAATCCAAAAATATTGACAACCTTTGTGTAGTTTCTCCCGATGTTGGCCGAGCAAAGGCTGCTAAAAAGCTGGCAGATTTACTCAAGTCTGATCTTGCAATAATGCACAAGACTCGTCCGCATCACAATGTTGCCGAAGTTTCGGCTGTTATTGGCGACGTAAGGGGAATGAACTGCATAATCAACGATGACATGATAGACACTGCAGGCACAATTACGGCGGGTGCTAAGGCTTTGATAGATGCTGGCGCTGCAAGTGTTTATATGTGTGCCACTCATGGGATTTTCTCTGATCCTGCTATAGAAAGGCTCGAGGCCTGTCCGGCAACAGAGGTTGTGGTGTGCGACACGATTCCTGTGGATTTGGATCGTATGAGCGATAAGTTCCATGTGATCTCTGTTGCGCCACTTTTGGCCAAGGCCATTCTTAATGTATATAACGAAGAGTCTGTGTCGGAGATGTTCGACCCAGACTTTGCGCTGTAAAGAGCGCTGTAGAGAGTCCTATAGAGAGCTTGGTTTATAGCATATGGCATCTGAGAGCATCTCGCTTATAGCTGGCCTAGGAAATCCTGGGGCCGAGTATGAGATGACAAGACATAACTGCGGCTTTATGACAATCGATCGCATTGCATCTGAGCTATTTGTTAACTATTGGAAGAGTCAAGGTGGAGCTTTAGTTGGCAAAGGCAAATTGGATGGACAAGAGATCTTGCTTGTAAAGCCGCAGGCCTTTATGAATCGCTCTGGCAAACCTCTTGCAAATGTTATGCAGCTCAATGGTATTGGCCCAGAATCTATTTTGGTTATTCACGACGATCTCGATCTGCCGGATGCCACAATTCGCTTTAAGCACAAGGGAGGCCACGGCGGTCACAATGGGATCAGATCAATCTGTGCAGCTATAGGAAACGAGTTTGCAAGGCTAAAGATTGGGATTGGCCGCCCTCCTGGAAGAATGGATAGTGCAAACTATGTGCTAGAGAAGCTCTCTAAGACTGCTCAAGAAAATTTGGGAGCTACGGTAGCTTTGGCCGCAGAGGCTGCGATCTATGCAGCTAGAGAAGGCGTAGATGCTGCGATGCTGAGATACCATACCGCTTCTTAGGTTGCCCAACTGCGCACCTACATTAAGCTGTGTCTTTTACAAACAAATTCCAGCAGCTATTGCATAGACAAGCATTATGGCAAGCGCAAGCCAGTCGCTAGCTCTGCATTTAAGCTCTCTGTAAGCTGTTCGTGTAATTCCACATCCATAGCACCTAGATTCCAT
>CAZOMM010000026.1:17252-24792 GCA_964581165.1 uncultured Coriobacteriaceae bacterium | reverse complement strand
ACCATCCGACATGGCATTAACTACGAGTGTTGCACCATTTTTGGAGTCTCCAGCAGCAAATATGGGAACATCTCCTGAACTTACAGTCTTATGATCGCTAGGTGCTGTAATCTTAGGAAAACTCCTAGGACCATCTGTCATCTCGACACCCATTGAATCAAAGACCTTGCGTACAGGACCTGAATACCCACAAGCTACCAAAACAAGCTGAGCATCAAGCAGTTTTTCGGATCCCTTGATGGGATTTGGCTTGCCCTGGCTCCAATCCAAAGTCACTGTACGAAGACCAGTAACTTTGCCATCTTTTCCAACCGAGCGTGAGAACTGGAGAGTACAACTCGGGTTCGCGTGCTCTCATCCAGTTGACATTGCCTTTTAAGGTATTGATCTCACCGTTGTGAATGATGTAGCGGTTTGGATGGGCACGCTGCCAACTTGGAGTTGTGTTGGTTGAATATCTTGAGTGAACCAAGGCGATGTCGGTGGTAACTGCTGCGTCGTTTAGGTCTATAAAGAAACGACGCATCTGACTGGACACAAGCATGCCTTTGTAAACAATGGTGCGCGAAGACATGCTGCACACATAGAAGATCTTGTTCAAGCGTGATGCCCACGATTGGCTGCAAACGGCAAAGATTGGGTGCGCAGAAGTCGCGCTGGACTCGGGCAGTCCTCGCTCGCACTTTTTGTTCTACAAAACATACTTATGCTTGTGTGAACTTGGTTTTAGAAAGATTTTTCTAGCTGTTTTCGCTCGCTGCGGAACTCGCCAGCATCGACATTCTGCGCACCCATCAGGTAATCGTTCTAATTCTGGTTTAACATAGGTGTTCTTTTTAGACGACATACCTGTTGGCTTTGTTGTAAGTTGTCGGCATGCTTGCCGTTATTCGAACATTTGTTCCCTTTGGCATAATTTAGGCCTGCATTACACAACCTTAAGCACTTAAGTCGCTATCCTTCTTTGTGGGATGTGAGTGTATAAAGTTTGATATTGGGTCAAAAAGCTGATTGGAAGATATGGGGGCAACATGGATGCTCATGAGCTCATTAATTATCTACTCTCCGATCAGGAGTTTGTAAAAAAGACTGGTTTAGACCAAAAGCTTTATGAGGATGAGCCCATACTGCTAACTGGCTCTGATCTCCTACAAAAGCCAGACAAAACTCAGCACAAGAAACATCGAACTAGAGGTAGGCAACATAGACGAGGGCAGCGTCTATTTGAAGATGAGCCTATACACAGCAATTCAGATGTTCCATTGCCCGAGACCCTGAGCATTCTTAGAGAACTCGAGAGTGATCCCGAATCTAAATTTCACCCTATGAGCTGGCTTTTTGTAAAACAGGCCAAGCTTGCAGAGAACTTTGAAGATAACTACGAAAAAAGGGGGTCTGCCAAGCTTAGGGGCTCAATGGTTCTCTACGAGAGAATGGATAATGCCCAGCTAAGAGAGTACTTCACATGGAGAACTCGTATTAGAGAAGGTAAGGATAGCCAAGGTCCAAGCTGGTTTGGCGAACTGCATATATATGAACTTCTCAACGGAATAGGTGTTAGCGATCCATTAGATGGCTTTTACAAGATAATCCACTTTTGGAAGATTCATCGCAAAAACAATCCAGATCTTGCACGTTCGGTAGGGGGATGGCTTAAGGATTACCTTGTTTATCATGGCTTAGACAAAAAGCTATTAGATATCGTAGATAAAGAGATAGTACTTGCTTATGCCGAGCGAACAAGTAAAAAGACACAACTACTGACATCTTCCGCTCAAAAGGTTTTCAAAAAGACTGCCAACAAAGATGCTGGTACCAAAGAAGAAACAGATGATCTGAGTTCGATTGACTCATCAAGAGATGCTTTAGAAAAGATGAGTCTTGAGCAGGCTCTTAGCATAGTTTTGAACTATGAAGACCTTCGCTTATCGGGCAATGCAGACTTACTAAGCTTAGAAGATCAAGAATCTAGAGAGCATCTAATGGTAGTAGCCCTTTCTAGTCTCTCTAATTACTGGCTCACTAAGCACAAAATATTTATGGATCATCCCAGTATTGCAAGTATTGCCATTTGTAGGGCATGGGATGGATATGCCGCCCATTGTGATAAGCGACGCAAGACTAGTTTGCTAGAAGGGCTGTTTGGCGAACGTCGTACAAAATACTGTGAGCTATTTAAGCGGGCCGTATTCTATCCTGGCGAGGGAGACTCTGTTCACGCAGACACAGTCTACGAAACATCTAGGGCCTGCAAATATATTTGCAAAAATGGAACTTGGCTCAAAGATTCCTATCCAGCATTAGATGAGTTTGCTGGTTTTAGTTTGGATCTGCTAGATTTTTTGTCTTTTGTAGAAGAAAAGCTTTGCAAAACACTATACACAGACACAAGAGGCGATTCCGCTGCTTTGCAGTATCGAATTTTCCCTAAGTATCTAAGTCAAATTGTTGATGATGCCGTTAAATTTGCGATACAAGAAGCAGGCTTAAGAGATGATCGAAGAATCAATGTGGATTTTTCGGCTCTGCAAGGCATTAGAGATGCTGCACAAACAACATGCGAATCGCTTCTTGTAGACGAAGAGCGCGAAGATATGCCTGAAGATTATGCTCATCTTGTCGACAACGGCGGCGTAAAGCACAAGCTCGATCAAGATCTTACTGACAGCATGATAGATCCTGCTGACAGCATGGCAGATTTTGCAGGCAGCTCGGCTGACATTGCTGGTAGTGAGGCAGATTTTGCTGGCAGCGTGGCTGGCCTTACTGGCAGCACAGCAGATCCTGATAGTGGCATGGCAGATCTTCCTAGTAGTTTGCCAAGTGAACAGATGCAAAATGATGCTAACTGCATTGAGTGTAAGCAGACTGTTCTAAACGAAGTGGAATTAGCCTATCTATACAGCCTTATACATAACGAAGAACCTGACTTAAGACTGGCTACTTTAAAAAAGCATGGAACTTATGAGTCGATCGTGGTCGACTCGATCAACGAAAAAATATATGAGGAGCTTGGCGATGTAATCCTAGAAGAAAGGGAACATGGGATCGTAATTGTTGAGGATTACTTAGACGAGCTTAAAGAGATGGGGATCCAATGACAGAGAGGCAAAAAGTCCCAAAAAGGGTTGCATCGGTCATTATCAACTCACTAAAAGGAGGGGTGGTTCCACGGATTGGCTTGCCATACATCACAGTGGGCAGACAACGCGAGATCGAAGCACTTTTGTCCGACCTGGCCCTAATAGAAGAAGGCGGAGCTTCTTTTCGTTTTTTAGTGGGCAGATATGGTAGCGGTAAAAGCTTTTTGCTCCAAACAATAAGAACTCATGCCATGGGCAATGGTTTTGTTGTCTGCGATGCCGATCTCTCTCCCGAGCGCAAATTAACTGGCAGCCAAGGTCAGGGCCTTGCAACATATCGTGAGCTTATTCGCAATATGTCTACCAAAACCCGTCCAGAGGGTGGTGCCTTAAACCTAGTCTTAGACAGATGGATCAACTCTATCCGAAAACAAATAATCGAAAACAGCGGATTGAGTGAGTCTGAGCCTAAGTTTCTTGAAGAAATGGAAAGACAGATTCAAAAGCAGGTAAGAAGCCTAGAAGACATGGTTGGCGGCTATGATTTTGCTCGCTTGCTCACTTTCTACTACCAAGCGCATCGTGATAACAACGAAGATCTGATGTCAAAAGTAAGCAGATGGTTTAGAGGTGAATACCGCAACAAAACAGAGCTCAAACAAGAGCTTGGAATCAGCGCAATAATTACAGACGACAATTGGTATGACTATCTCAAAGTCCTAGCAATGTTTTTAAAAGGTGCAGGCTATAGTGGCATGCTGGTACTAATTGATGAGCTGGTTAACCTCTCCAAAATCCCCAATTCCATATCTAGGCAGTACAACTACGAAAAAATCCTTTCCATGTATAACGACACTCTGCAAGGTAAGGCTCAGTATCTAGGCGTAATCATGGGTGGAACTCCACAGGCAATTGAAGATCGTAGGCGAGGCATTTATAGCTACGAGGCCCTTCGTTCTAGGCTTGCTCAGGGCAGATTTGCTACAGAAGGCCTAGTGGATATGATGGCGCCGCTTATCTACTTGCAGCCACTTACATATGAGGAACTTCTGGTTCTATCAGAAAAGCTAGTCGATATTCATGCGGGACTTTTTGGATATCAACAAACAATCACCGACGAGGATATTGTGATGTTCTTAAGGATTGAATTTGGTCGTGTTGGAGCAGATTCGCATTTAACACCCCGAGAGGTAATTCGAGACTTTATTGAGCTACTGGATATCCTCTATCAAAATCCAGAACTCACAGCACAGGCTGCCATGAAAGACCATGGTCAGCTTGCAAGTAGGGCTTCTTTTGCAGACAGCTCGGATTCTGAAAGTTTTTGGACAAGGGAGGGTGTCTCAAGTTTGGAAGCTGGGTCTATGACGACAAGTGTTTCAGACCCAATAGGACAGTCCAGCAAGGCTTCTTCGAGCAACAATTTTGCTGAGTTTAGGCTCTAACTCAAGCTTGCGGAGCTATCTTAAACCTCCGTTGACACAGAGTTAAAAAGCCAAGCTCAACAACGACAGAGTCTTAAAGGGTGGGCAGAATGCCGATGCTGGCGAGTTCCGCAGCGAGCGAAACTAGCTAGAAAAAATCTTTCTACAAAACAAGTTCATACAATTAAAAGCTTGTTTTGTAGAACAGAAAGTGCGAGCGAGGACTGCCCGAGTCCAGCGCGAGTTCTGCCCGTCCACCCAGCAATCGCCCTATAGGAGCTTTAACATAAAGACTTTCAGAGTTTAGGATCTAACACAAATTGGAGGCCAATAAACCCAGATGGGGATTTTTGATAGATATGCGCCCTTTGTTCAGGATTTTATCTATGAGCACGGCTGGGAGCAGCTGCGTGCAATACAGGTGGCAGCTGGAGAGGCAATACTCGACACAGACGACAACGTGCTGCTTAGCGCATCTACGGCTTCGGGAAAAACCGAAGCTGCCTTCTTTCCAATTCTGACTCAATTATGGGAAGATCCCCCACATTCCGTGGCTGTACTTTATATTGGTCCACTAAAAGCCCTTATTAATGATCAGTTTTTACGCTTAAACGATCTGTGTGAAGAAGCGGATATTCCTGTTTGGCATTGGCACGGGGATGTTTCTCAGTCGCACAAAAACAAATTGCTTAAAAATCCCTCTGGAATACTTCAGATAACTCCCGAATCCTTAGAAGCCTTGCTTTTGCACAAGCACTCAGCTGTCGCACGCCTCTTTGGGGATCTGAGATTTGTAGTTATAGACGAAGTGCACTCGCTTTTACGAGCCGACAGAGGTGGCCAAACCCTTTGTTTGATAGAAAGACTTTCTCGTATGGCTGGAGTAAAGCCTAGGCGCATAGGTCTATCGGCCACAATTGGAGATCCTCAGCAAACAGGAGCCTTTCTTGCTTTTGGCACTGGCAGAAAAACATTAATTCCTAAAATCAAAGACACTGGCAAAATCTGGAGAATATCGATGGAGCATTTTTACATAGGAATGACTCCTCAAGCTGCCGACTTTGATAATTCCTATACAAGTACCACAGCAGATCAAACATCTGAAGAGATAGAACTAAGGCCTCTAATTCATACTGGTTCAGAAAACAAAAAGGCCCATGTTGCAGAATTAGAGCCACTTGAAGAACCCACAGATAAAGCACCTGCAATGGCTGATCCTGGTATTGGATATATCTTTGAGCACACTCGTGGCAAAAAATGCTTAATCTTTGCCAACTCTCGAGAAGAAGCCGAGATGACCTGTACGACATTGCGACAGTACTGCGAGGCCAATCGCGAAGCTGATAGATTTTTGATACATCACGGCAATCTCTCTGCGTCTTATCGAGAAACTGCAGAAGACATAATGAGGGACGAATTTCAAACTCAAAGCACTGTAACAACCTCAACACTTGAACTGGGAATTGATATAGGACGCTTAGAAAGGGCATTTCAGATAGATGCCCCCTTTACGGTCTCGTCCTTCTTGCAGCGAATGGGTCGAACAGGTCGCAGAGATCTTCCACCAGAGATGCACTTTGTTATAAGAGAAGATCATCCAGAACCACGTGCCATGCTGCCCGAAACGATTCCTTGGAAGCTACTTCAGGGCATAGCATTAATCCAGCTCTATCTAGAAGAACGCTGGGTGGAGCCACCTAGGTTGGATCGCCTGCCTTATAGTCTTCTGCTCCATCAAACGCTTGCAAGCCTTGCATCAGAGGGCGAATTAGCTCCAGCAGAGCTAGCAGCACGTATTTTGACTCTTAGCTACTTTCATCGAGTAAGCACAGATGATTATCGGCTTTTGCTTAAGCACATGCTGCAAAACAATCTAATTGAAGAGACCGAAAACGGCGGATTGATAGTTGGTCTTGCAGGAGAGCGAATAGTCAATTCCTTTAAGTTCTATGCGGTTTTTCAAGAAAACGAAGAATATACAGTGCGCTGTGAGTCGGAGGAAATCGGAACGATAGTGATGCCTCCCCCACCCGGCGAAAAGATTGCAATTGCAGGTCATGTCTGGATTGTCGAAGAAGTGGATCACAAGCGACATCTCGTGCACTGCACACGCGTAAAAGGCAAGGTGCCAGCCTATTTTGGAGAGTGCCCAGGAGATATAAACACCAAAGTGTTAGAAAGAATGCTTGGCATTTTGCAAGAGGATATCCAATACCCATATCTAATGCGCAATGCCACAGCGCGACTCCAACAAACAAGGCATTCTGCCCGCAATGCCAAAATGGACTCCAGCCCCCTAATCAATCTAGGAAAAGACAGCTGGTGTTTATTTCCTTGGCTTGGAACTTACGCCTTCATGGCCTTTGAGCGCATTCTTAAAATTAAACTTTCAAAGCAGCTCGGGATAAAGGGTGTCGACTCATCCAAGCCTTACTTTATCAACTTTAGGATGTCTGCAGATCCTGCCGAACTCTTAGAAGCACTGCTGGCATTAGCTGCTGATCCTCCAGACCCAATGGAGCTGCTATATCCCAAAGAACTTCCCTTGTTCGAAAAATACGATGCGCTATTGCCAGCACAGCTGGTACGTAAGGGTTTTGCATATGCTGTTCTCGATTTGCAAGGCGCGTGCAACAGAATTTTAAGTTGGTCTAACAACAAGCATTTGAAAGGACTAACCGAGTCCAGTGCGGCATCTGCGCACCCATCGATTAATCCTGTCGGAGGTGGTTTAAGCGGAGTGGTTTAAGACAGGCAAGAATTCCTCACAGAATTCCTCACAAACTCAAATGTTTTGGCAATGCAGATTATTTCGAATATAGTCGAAGTACCCTGAACGAAGTCCCCTGAAGACTCTCAGGACTTTTAGATACAAGAAAGTAGAAAAATGAGCACAGTAGATGAACAGAGATTGTTTTTAATCCGGGCATTTTTGGATGAGCGCCCAACATTTGCCGATCATCAAATCCCAAATGACAAAGAAGAACAAAGGCTCTTGCTTAGGGCCTTGTTCAATACACGTCCAGCAGGCTT
>CAZOMM010000026.1:0-17152 GCA_964581165.1 uncultured Coriobacteriaceae bacterium | reverse complement strand
AAGAAGAACAAAGGCTCTTGCTTAGGGCCTTGTTCAATACACGTCCAGCAGGCTTGCCCTCCCAAGAAATCTTAGAGGTTCAAGACGCGTATCTTCAAAGCAGGGCAAAAGAAAAAGGGGTTGTTTCGATGGACGAAATAGACCATATTGCCCCTCATATCAGACTTTGGAAGGGCGACATTACAAGACTAAAGTGCGATGCAATTGTCAATGCTGCCAACAGTGCCTTAACGGGTTGCTGGGCAGCTAATCATATGTGCATCGACAATGCAATTCATACCTTTGCAGGCGTACAGCTGAGATATAAATGCGATCAGATCATCAAAATGCAGGGGCATCCCGAACCCACAGGATGCGCAAAAATCACTCCGGGATACAATCTCCCCGCAGCACATGTAATTCATACTGTGGGTCCTATAGCAAATGGCTCCCCTAGCGCAAAACATAATGAGCAATTAGCCTCTAGTTATAGAAGTTGTTACGAATTAGCTGCATCAAGTGGACTTAAATCTATTGCTTACTGCTGCATTTCTACTGGAGTATTTGGCTTTCCATCAAAAGATGCAGCAAAGATAGCAATCAAAACCGTCAGAGAACTTCAGGCTCATCACGAGCAATCAAAGAAGCTAGAAGTTATCTTCAACGTCTTTTCCGACAGAGACTATGAGCTGTATTCAGAGCTCCTAGCAGACTAGAGTCAAAAGACTAAATCCAACAGACTGGGATCAGAAGACCAGACTCAATAGCCTAGCTTCTAGCAGACTAGACACGGCAGACCAAAGCCAAACTCTATGCTAAAGCAGAATTGATGCGATTACCGAGTAGCTGTGGCTGTGTGCAACACGCGCTGGACTCGGGCAGTTCTCGTAAGAGGTGCTTTAGCATAGAGCAGCTTAGAGCAAAACTTCAACAATCGCTTTTTGCTTAGCCAAAACTTCTTGGGCCTGGCCAAGCTGGGCCTCTACGGCTGTCTTGCCTGTACCACCCTCGCTTATGCGCTTATCCACAATCGTCTTGATGTCCAAAGCCTCAACTGCGCCCTCATCAAAAAGATCACAGTGCTCCTTTAGCTCATCTACCGATAGCGACTGCAGGGTTCTACCAGCTTTTTCGCATTCAAGAACCAAGCGCCCAATAATCTCGTGGGCTTGTCTAAATGGCATTCCCTTAGACACCAGATAATCGGCCAAATCTGTTGCAGCCATAAAGCCACCATGCGCAGCTTCGAACATGCGTTCAGAATTAAGCTGCATGGTGTCTATCATCCCGGCCATGCAGTGCAAAGAGTCGGTGTAGGTATCGAGCGCATCAAATGCACCTTCTTTGTCTTCTTGCATATCCTTGTTATAGGCAAGAGGCAAAGACTTCATGGTAATTAGCAGAGCCACCAAATCTCCAACAACACGTCCACACTTCCCACGAATAAGCTCCGCAAAATCGGGATTTTTCTTCTGAGGCATAATTGATGAGCCAGTAGAGTAGGCATCTGACATTGTTACAAAGCCAAACTCCCCACTCGACCAATAAACAAGCTCCTCGCATAGCCTAGATAGATGCATCATTCCAACAGAGCAGGCGTAATTTGCATCAAGCAAAAAATCGCGATCGCTAACCGCATCCATAGAATTGGGACTCACTCTAGAAAAGCCAAGCTCTTCTGCTACGAAATGCCTATCTAGTGGGTAAGTCGTCCCAGCCAAAGCGGCACTTCCAAGTGGTAGAGAATCTGCCGCCTCATAAGCCGCCTTGAGTCTGCCAAAATCACGCTCGAACATCCAAAAATAGGCAAGCATGTGATGGGAAAAGAGCAGCGGCTGGGCTCTTTGCATATGCGTATAGCCCGGCATTATAGTACCCATCTCACGGCTAGCCTGAGTCAACAGGGCCTCTTCTAAAGCAAGCAGCTTTTCGAGTGCAATTTTGAGCAATCCCTTTACAAAATGCCTAGTGTCGGTTGCTACCTGATCGTTACGACTACGAGCAGTGTGTAAGCGGCCGCCAGCTGAGCCTATTTTTCGAGTAAGCTCAGCCTCCACAGCCATGTGAATATCCTCGTCTTTGTCGCTAAACTCAAAATCGCCACGCTCAATCTGCTCAGCTATCTCATCGAGACCTCTAAGAATCGCCTCCACGTCATCCTCAGAGATAATCTTTTGATGCCCAAGCATCTTGGCATGAGCCTTTGAGGCCTCGATGTCGCTTTTCCACATACGTTTGTCTACAGAAAGAGAAGCTCCAAAACTCTGCGTAAAGGCTTCGGGACTGGCTTCAAAACGTCCGCCCCATAAGGCCTCACTCACTTTTGCCTCCTCTTGGCAGCCCAAATCTCGGTGGGAAGTCCAAAGAGCTTGATAAAGCCTTCAGATGCCCAGTGGTTAAAACTGTCGTCGGTATCATAGGTAGCCAAGCTGTAGTCGTAGAGTGAATCATCGCTCTTGCAACCAGTTACAGTGCAGGATCCCTTATAGAAGCTAAGCCTTACAACACCGCTAACTGATTGCTGGGTATAAGCGAAAAAGGCATCCATTGCATTTTTGAGGGGCGAGTACCACTGTCCGTTGTAGACAATTGTTGCCCAGTCTTGTTCCATCTTGATCTTGTAATGCATAGTCTCACGCTCAAGACACATGTCTTCTAGGGCTTTATGAGCGGTAATTATTGCGAGTGCACCTGGCTGCTCATAGCATTCGCGGGACTTTAATCCTACAAGGCGGTTTTCGATCATGTCGATCCTGCCATAGCCATTACGACCTGCAATCTCATTCATCTTGAGAATGATCTGATGGATTGTCATCTTTTGCCCGTCGATTGCAACCGGGCGTCCATGCTCAAACTCAAGCTCAACAATCTCCTGTTTATCGGGAGCCAAAAGCGGATCTACAGTCATTGTGTAGATATCATCTGGTGGAAGATTCCAAGGGTTTTCCAGTACTCCGCATTCGATGGCACGCCCCCAAAGGTTGTCATCTATTGAATAAGGAGAGCTTTTAGTAGTAGGAACTGGCACTCCATGCTCAGCTGCCCAATCCATCTCTTCCTCGCGAGTACGAAGATCCCACTCACGAACAGGAGCGATTATCTGCAGAGAAGGATCTAAAGTTCTGATGCCAACTTCAAAACGAACCTGATCGTTGCCCTTGCCTGTGCAGCCATGAGCAATGTATTTTGCTCCATGCTCATGGGCCGCCTCAACCAGATGCTTGACAATAATTGGGCGAGAGAGTGCAGAGAGAAGTGGGTATTTGTTTTCGTAAAGGGCATTTGCATAGATCGCTTTATCGATAAAGTCTTCGCAAAATTCCTCGCGCATATCAACAACAATCGACTCAATAGCCCCGATCTTAAGTGCTTTTTCGCGAATAG
The DNA here is from genome assembly GCA_964581165.1 of uncultured Coriobacteriaceae bacterium. Lineage (GTDB taxonomy): Bacteria > Actinomycetota > Coriobacteriia > Coriobacteriales > CADBOM01 > CAZPAN01. Next base: position 13,789 of record CAZOMM010000026.1, on the reverse strand, counting down.
CATCTAGGTCGGCACGTTCTTGGCCAACATCGCCAGCAACGCAAATTACATCAAGACCCTTTACATCCATCAACCACTTAATGCATACCGATGTGTCTAATCCACCCGAATATGCCAAAACTACTTTTTCTCTGCCCATAAAAACACTTCCTCTCGCGCACTGAGCAATTACATCCAATATTAAAGTCCGGCCATAGCTGTCATGTGGGCAAAAAACTCCTCTGATTTTTCATTGTTTTGACAGATAACCAAAATAGTGTCATCTCCAGCTACAGTGCCTAAGATTTCTGGCATTGATGCAGCATCGATAGCAGCAGCAACCCCCGAAGCAGTACCTGGGAGAGTAGAAACTACAACCAAATTGCCAGCAATAACAACTTTTTTAACCATGTCGGCAGAGAGCTTTTGAAGCGTCAAATCCTCGGCTAGCACATAGGCTCCATCAGCTGCTTTTCTCAAGCCCATCTCGGCAACATCTCTAGATACCGTGGCCTGAGTGCAGTGAAATCCCATATTGGCCAAAGCCTCAGCAATCTCTTGCTGGGTCCTAGACCTAGTGGTTCGCACTATGTGTCTGATTCCGTTGTGACGATCATCTCGCCTACTCATTTATCCTCCCTAAATGAACATTTCATTTGGCTAAGATCAGAGACAGCAACGCTTTTTGGGCATGCAACCTGTTCTCAGCCTCGTCGAATATGACAGACCAAGGTCCATCCATGACCTCGTCTGAAACTTCCTCACCCCTGTGAGCAGGAAGGCAGTGCATAAAGATTGCATTGGAATCCGCTTTAGACATCAATTCAGCATCAACCATAAAACCAGCAAAGTCGACAAGTCTCTTGTCGTGTTCGTCTTCGGAACCCATAGAAGTACAGGTGTCGGTAACAACTATATTGGCTCCTCTAACAGCTTCAATTGGGTCGTGCATAAGACTGATCTTTGCACCTGTATTAGCCGCTACCTTTAGGCATTGTTCAAGGTTGGCTTGATCTGGCTCATAAGAAACCGGGGTGGCAATTCTTACATCCATACCCATAAGAGCGCCGCCCTCAAGATATGTATTTGCCATATTGTTACCATCGCCTACATAGGCCAAGCTCAATCCTTTGATTTGACCTAGGTGTTCTCTGATTGTGAGTAGATCGGCAAGAACTTGGCATGGATGGTAAGAGTCAGTTAAAGCATTGACAACTGGAACCTGTGCCCAATGAGCCACTTCTTCAACCTTGGATTGGGCAAAAGTGCGAATTACTATTGCGTCTGCAAAACGCTCGAGCACCTTAATGGTGTCATGAACTGTTTCTCCCCTAGAAAAAGCCGAGTTAGAGTCGGACATAACAAGTGGCTGAGCGCCAAGTCTAGAAATTCCAACCTCAAAAGAAATGCGGGTACGAAGAGATGGTTTTTCTAGAATTACCGCAACAGCCATACCCTCGTATGGACGTTCGCGTAAACCTGCAGCCCAGTCTGCTTTTTGCTTGCTTGCCGTATCAAGTACAAGCTCCACTTCTTGCGTGGATAAATCTAGCAGTCTAAGAACGTCTCGCCCACAAAGAGAATTGTTCGATTGTGGCTCAAGCATTTTGTAACCTCCATACCATGCTTTTATTTAGTCGCTGGGTTTACACCTAGCTCCCATTTTTGTTAGCAACTTCGTTAGCAGCTTCTTTAATTTCTGCAGCAAGTTCTTTAAGTACTAAAGCTAAGCGCAAAATCATCTCGTCAACATCAGACTTGCTACATATAAGTGGTGGAACAAAACGCAAAATATTCGAGGTAGGAGCATTAAGAACCAAACCATGCTTCAGGCCCATATCCACAACCTTAGCTGCGACTTCATGCTCAAGAGAAGCTCCAAGCATAAGGCCCATACCTCTAACAGAACTAATCAAAGGCAGCTCCAGTAGACGCTCAGACATATAAGCGCCAACCTCGGCTACAGAATCCCCAATATTCAATCTGCAAAGTTCACTTATGGTAGCCCTCGCTGTCGCTATGGCAAGAGGATTACCGCCAAATGTAGATCCGTGATCGCCAGGAGCAAATGCCTGTGCAATCTCAGCCTTAGCCGCAAAAGCTCCCATAGGAAAGCCTGAAGCTATACCCTTTGCCATAGTTACAATGTCTGGCTGAATATCATAATTCTGAAATGCAAAGGGATTGCTGCCACATCTGTAAAATCCGGTCTGTACCTCATCCACTATCAATAAAATGTTGCGTTCTTTGCATATTTCAGACAAGGCTTTAGCAAAACTATCGCCTATAGGCCATATTCCACTCTCTCCTTGCACACACTCAACTATTACTGCACAAATACCACCTACGTCTTTTTCTACATCTTTTGCATCCAAAGCCTTTTGCAAAGCTTCGATATCACCAAGTTCGGTATGCAAAAATCCAGCAGGCAAAGGCTCAAAAGCTTCTTGTTTAGAGGTCTGTCCTGTTGCAGCAAGGGCAGCAAAGGTTCTTCCATGAAATGAATGCTTAAGGGACAAAATTCCCCTGGCATCGCTGCCTTGCATTGCCGCATATTTTCTTGCGAGCTTAAACGCACCTTCGTTAGCCTCAGTACCCGAGTTAGCAAAGAAAGTGCAGTAAGTTTGAGCCTGCTCTCTTTCGGAATCGCTATTGGCCAATCTACCTAAAGACAAAAGATCGCTAATTGACCTTGCTAGCTCACCTCTGCCTTCTGCAAAAAAGTAATTGGAAGTCTGCATGAGCTTTGCGGCCTGCGCCTGAATTGCTTCTACCACCACAGGATGTGAATGCCCCAAACAAACAACTGCAATTCCAGCAAGAAAATCAAGGTATTCCTTACCCGCAGAGTCCAGCAGAACCATTCCATGACCCTCAACAAACTCCACTGCTTTGCGTCCATAGCTATGAATCACATAAAGGCTTTCGAGTTCTTGCTGCGTCTTTAGTGTTAAATCTTCTTTTTGCATCGTCTAAGCCTCCATCAATCCTGTAGTTTTGCGGCAATTCCGGCTATGGGAAAGGTTTCAAAATCCTTATCAGCACCATTTTCTGGATCTCGAATAACCATTGTTCCTACTCCCCTATCAGTAAATACTTCAAGTAAGAGCGAATGAGGAACGGTGCCATTTAACATATGTGCCCTAGGAACTCCCGCTTCTAAAGCTTTAACAATAGATTCGAGCTTAGGAATCATCCCTGCCGAGATTCTGCCCGATTCCATCATCTCTCTTGCCTCACTTGCATTCATCCTAGAAATAAGTGATCCCTTGTCATTAAAGTCTTCGTAAATACCATCCACGTCTGACAAAAACATTATTTTGTGAGCACCAAGAGCAGCGGCAACCTCACCTGCCACTGTGTCGGCATTTACGTTAAAGAAGGTGCGGTGATCGTGACTGGTTGCTACAGAAGCAATCACAGGAATGTAATTATTTTCGAGAAGATCACGAATATATGCATCATTAACAGAGACAACGCGCCCTGCATGCATATGCAACTCATCGTAAGGCTCTGCAATTATTGTTGAGGCATCAAGTCCAGACAGTCCAACCGCCACAGCTCCATGCCTATTCATTGCAGCTATGAGTTCTGAGTTGACCTTGCCGATCAAGACCATCTTTACAACTTCCATGGTCTCGTCATCTGTAACCCTAAGACCATTCTCAAATCTAGGCTCAATGCCCATGCGTTTTAAAGTGGAGTTAATATCGGCACCGCCGCCATGAACAATAATTGGATTAAGACCCATGATCTTGAGCATCATAATGTCGCTCATAACCTCGGCCCTAAGCCTGTGGTCGACCATTGCAGCACCGCCGTATTTAATTACAACAGTTTTGCCCGTGGCATTTTTAATCCATGGAAAGGCTTCTATGAGAATTTGGGCAAGATGCTGCAATCTCCCTGTATCATTTTTTCTGTCCCTCTCAAACTCCACTTTTATTACCTTCCTACAATTACTATCAAGACAGTTGCTATCAAAACATCTTTCTCACAGAGTCCTAAAAGCAACTTGAAAAACTGAGCAGTTCATCGATTGATCTTTATTACCTAAAGTTTTTACTAGGTTCTGTAATCTCCATTAATGGTGATATATCCATGAGTTAGATCGCAGGACCAAACTCTGCTAGTGCCCGTGCCACATCCAAGATCGGCCTCTATTAAAATCTCTGGAGCCTCAAATCTCTTAAGTGCTTCGTCTTCGTCAAATTCAACAGTAAGTCCCGCCTTGCATACAGGTATTCCCATAATCGAAATGGATACATCTTCTTGAGAAAATCTTGCATTGCTTTTACCTAGAGCCATTGCAATACGACCCCAGTTGGCATCGTGCCCAGCTATCGCAGTTTTAACCAGCGGAGAATTTGCAACAGATTTAGCAGCTATTAAGGCATCTCTATCATCAACCGCGCCTGTTATCCTTACAGTCACAAGCTTTGTTGCACCTTCTCCATCTGCAGCAATTTGCTTAGCAAGACTCACACATACAGTCTCTAAGGCATCGCAGAATTTGCAAAAAGCCTCTGTGTCAGGCTCCAAAATCTCTGTGCTTGAGCATCCTGTAGACAGCAAAAAGACCGTATCGTTAGTAGAAGTGTCGCTGTCTACGGTTACACAATTAAAAGATTTGTCGGTGGCTTTTTTAAGTGCTGCCTGTGCCCCTTCGGGGCTAAGTGCTACATCAGTTGTAAGGACAGCGAGCATAGTAGCCATATTGGGTTCGATCATCCCGCTACCCTTTGCCATTCCTCCTATATGACACTCAATGTCTTGGCCATCCGAACCAGGTAGCCTAAAACTGACTGCCGCCTCTTTAGGAACAGTGTCTGTGGTCATAATTGCACGAGCTGCATCCTTTGCTGCCTCGCGTCCTTGATCTAGCAAATTAGAGGCAGCGGGAATTCCCCGCACAAAGCAGTCCATATTAAGTTGCACGCCTATTACTCCAGTAGATGCAACTAAAACTTCGCTTGGATCTAAATCTAGCTGAGCTGCAACAAGCTCGGCTGTTTTTTTGGCGTTGGAATCTCCAATGCTTCCTGTGGCTGCATTGGCATTTCCGGAATTGAGAATAATGGCTCGAGCATGTCCATTGGCGACATGTTCACGACTAAGTGATACAGGAGCTGCGCAAAAGATATTTGTGGTAAACACTCCTGCAGCAACGGTGTCGGCAGGCGCTAACACCAAGGCCAAATCCTGCTTTGAGGCATTGTGGCGAAAACCAGCATGAACACCAGATGCACTGATACCTTTGGCGCAGGTGATTCCCCCATCAACAAAACTTACACCTGTCGCCACCTCATCAAAAAAATCAATCCCTGTTTCTTCTTGACTCATCTCTTTCCTCGATGTCTCACTAACCTCTTAGTAAAGTCTCACTAAGGCCTTACTGAACTCTTACTAAAGTCTTACTAGAATCTCACTAAAGTCTCACTAAAACAGCTGCCGTCTTGTATTGATGCAAAGCCTCCAAACCCTAAATGCTGCAACTCCAAAGTTAGGCGAATGTAAGCAAAGCTTTAGACAACTGGATGTACAAGATCCAAGCCACAGCTCTCTTCAAAACCGCAGACGATATTGGCGCACTGAATGGCCTGAGATGCAGCTCCTTTGCCTAAATTGTCAATTGCACACGAAGCTACTAGCATGTTTAGCCTGCTATCAACGGCAATTCCAACTTGTGCATGATTGCTTCCCAACACGGCTGAAGTTTGAGGCATAGACTCACCAACAAATTGGACAAAGCACTCGTTCTCATATCGCTTTGAATAGGCACTCAGTAGCTCATCTGTTGTTGTGTCTGGCACGAGGCTCATAGTAACTGTGGATAAAAGCCCTCGTTTCATCGGAACTAAATGAGGAGTAAAGAGAACAGCAGACTGATTGCCTGCAAGCTCACTAAGTTCTTGCTCAATTTCTGGAGTATGCCTATGAGCACAAACCGAATATGCCTGTACAGATTCATGTGCAGAGCAAAAATGGGTACGCGAATTTGCAGATCGTCCAGCGCCAGAAACCCCAGACATTGCATTAACAATAATTGGGGAACTCAAAACTAATCCGGCTTCTAGTGCTGGAAGGCAGGCCAAAATCGTTGCCGTAGGATAACAGCCAGCACAGGCCACAACTGGAGCCATAGAAGCATCAGAACTCTCACGCCAGGTCTTGCCCATTTGCTCCAAAGCATCTCTGTGAATTTCGGGCTGCCCATACACGGCAAAATTTAGTAGATCTGCTGCAGAATGTTTACAGCCGTACCATTTGGAATAAGTTTGAGGGTCGTGAATCCTAAAATCTGCAGATAAGTCGATAATTGCAAGTCCAGCCCTGTGGTAGAGCGGAACACAAGACATTGCAGCAGTATGTGGAACAGCCAAGAAAACGATGTCACAACGAGAGGCCAGCGACTCATGATCGGTGGCCTCAAAATAAAGATCTGTAAAACTCTCTAAGGCTGGATAGGCTTGTGCTAGGGCTGTTCCAGCCATTGAATCCGAGGTGGCTGCAACTAATTCGAACTCTGGATGGGTTAGTACAAACCGCACTAGTTCGATTCCGGCAAAGCCACCAGCTCCAATTATCCCTGCGCGCAACATTTGCGGACTCCGTTCTAAGCTTAGTTTTGAGATGAATCATATTGTAATTTCTGAAAAATTATACTCAAAAAAATTTGGGATTAAATCTATAAATATTCATTTTTGTAAGAGAAATGCGTAAATTGTAACTACATTTGCATAAACAAAAAATTCACGAAATCTCTGCTGTGCCGATAAAAGCAAAATAATTGGAAAAAATTAAACGCTACTTAATTGCATACAAAGAGCCGAAATTTATATGCAATTACAGCCCGTCTGCAGGCCAAAAAATACCGTCTGCAGCGGGTAGACTTAGCCAGATTCCTCAGCCAAACTCGCACGCAGAGCGCCGAAAAAACTCGGTCGATTTCGTTGGGGTATTATCGAGGCAAAACTCAGTCGATCTCGTAAGCATCATCATCTTCAGGGGTAATGCTGGGGGTGTAGCTAGGAATAATTTGAGAAATCACAGTCTTAACATCAGCCGAGCTTCCATTTATTGCGTCGGACAATTTTGTAACTATCTCTTGAACCTCGGCTCTAGTAACCGGCTCGTCGGTAGAGATCATAATTCCCTTTTTAGACGTTGCCTGAGCACGTTCTTGATCTGTCCAAAGCTCCTCGTAAAGCTTTTCTCCGGGTCTGAGTCCAGTAAATTCGATCTTGATATCTTTTCCGGGGGTCAAACCTGAGAGCTGGATGAGTCTGCGCGCCAGATCCAAAATCTTTACAGGCTCGCCCATATCCAAAATAAATATCTCTCCACCTTCTGCCAAACCACCAGCATGAACAACAAGTCTAGAAGCCTCAGGTATGGTCATGAAATATCTGGTGATCTCTGGATCTGTAACAGTTACTGGGCCACCCTCTGCAATCTGCCTAGTAAATAAGGGGATTACGCTTCCATGCGATCCAAGCACATTACCAAAGCGAACAGACGCAAAAACAGTATCCGAATTGGCTGCAAGCGACTGGATAAGCATCTCTCCAATCTTTTTGCTTGCCCCCATAACGCTTGTGGGATTAACTGCCTTGTCCGTTGAAATGAATATAAAACGCTCAACTCCGTGCAGTTTGGCAGCATTGGCTACATTTAAAGTGCCAAATACATTGTTTCGTACAGCCTCATGGGGACACATCTCCATAAGTGGAACGTGCTTATGGGCAGCAGCATGAAAGACCACTTCTGGCATATATTTTGTAAATATCGAAACCAATCTGGGATAGTCGCGAACCGAACCTATCTCTACAATCAGATCCAAATCGTCATAACGAGCTTGTATTTCTTTTTGAAGCTCATATGCAGTGTTTTCATAAATGTCAAAAACCACAATTCGTTTGGGGGCAACAATGCAAAGTTGTCTTACCAGCTCGCTGCCAATTGAACCCCCACCGCCCGTTACCAATATGGTCTTGCCAGACACATATCCACTTACAGCTCTAGTATCGAGTACAACCTCATCGCGACCCAAAAGGTCCTCTACGCTCACATCGTGTAGCTTCACATCGTCTAGCTGGTCAATCGGAATATCCCTAACATTTGGAAGCGTGAGCAAACGGCATCCTGTGCCAATACAAATGTCGTAAATCTCTTCCAGCGCACGCTTAGAGGCAGAAGGAATTGCGATAACTATCTGCTCGATGCCGTATTTTCTAACCAAATCAGGAATATCATTACGATTTCCCATGACCTTAACACCATGGATTCTCATTCCACGTTTGCTAGGGTCATCGTCGACTGCCAAGATGGGCTTTCCGCTCATGTAATAGTCGCCCTCGATAAGTCTCTTAATCGTTAGCGATGCAGTCTCTCCAGCACCTACGACCAAAGAACGCTTTCTGGATATTTGGGGTGATCCCGCAGACCATCTTCGGCCATTAAAAACTCTAAAGGCATATCTGCCTCCACCAATAAAGATAAGGAGGATTAGCCAAGCAACAAAGTAAACACGTATCGGAAAACGAATATCAACCAAAAAGATAAGGGCCGCTCCCACAAAGGTCGAAAGCGCCGTAACCCCTGTGATCTTTAGGAGCTCTTTACTAGAAGCGTATTCCCAAAGGTCGGTATAAAACTTAAAGGCCGAAAAACAAACGCAGTTAATAAGCGCTAAAAGTCCTATATCAAAAAGAATGTCTGTAGTAATAAAGAGTTCCCCTGCTTGTCCAGTCAGAAGAATTCCAAAGATATATGCGGTATACGTGGAAAAAATGTCCCAAAGAAGAAGGACTATCACACGCGATTGAAGTTTGAGTTCCATTCGCGAAAGTCTACCACTAAACTCATGCGGCTATTAACTGGCCTTAGGATTGTCTTTATTTTTTCAGCGAGTGAGCAAATTTAAAGCAATTTTTATGCTAAACAATGTGCGCAATGCGCTCAATCAAGACACGCCATACGAACAATCAACCCGCGCAACATACTCAAGCAATGCGCAACCAAGCCAATCAAGACACGCTGGTGTCAATACTTCCGAGTGCCGACTTCCGAGCGCCGGCAAGACAATGCAGCCTAGTATGCGATCTGTCATAATGGCGTGGTTGTAATCAGGACAAGCCAAGGCTAGCGTGGTGTTTAAATAAAAACACCGGCAAAGCCAACAGGGAAATACTCGGATGAATTTGATACAAGGACTAGGCGATAGTACTTATCTTCTGTTCAATCTGGTCTCCAAAGACTTCAAACTCAAATACAGGCGTTCCATACTTGGAGTGCTTTGGAGTGTTTTAAACCCGCTGCTCACAATGATTGTGTTGTCGGCGGTCTTTTCGCAGTTATTCAGATTCCAAATCGAAAACTATCCGGTCTACTTTATTTTGGGTCAAACGCTATTTGCAATGATGACAGACGGAGTAGGCGAGGCTATGAGTTCAATTATCGACTCTGCTTCGCTAATCAAAAAGGTCAAGGTCAACAAGCTGGTCTTCCCAATAGAGAAGGTTCTTTTTGCGCTGGTAAATTATGCTTTTTCGCTTATCGCAATCTTTTTAGTAATGACCTTTTTCCAAATTCAACCCACGATTTTGCTGTGTATGATCCCAGTAGTTGTGCTGATGGTATCTATTTTTTCGCTTGGATTGAGTTTTTTGCTCTCGTCTTTAGCGACCTTCTTTCACGATTTTTTGCACCTTTGGGGAGTACTCGTAACTCTTTGGACCTATCTAACCCCGCTCTTTTATCCGGTAGACATACTTCCAGAATGGATGCTTTCGCTTATGTGGTTTAACCCCATGTACCACTACGTAAGCATGATGAGAAATGTAGCACTATATGGTGTATTCCCTGGATGGACTGAGATTGCGATCTGTTTAGGAATGGCGCTTGTAACACTGGTAGTTGGATACTTGGTTTTCAGCAAACTTCAGAAGAAATTCATACTCTATATCTAGAATGTTCGCCGAACCAAGGACGCTATTTTGCAGTTTCCGTTTTGCTTTGCATTTAGTTATGGACTAGGGGGTCGCTGAAAATGGATCAGATTCCGTTTTTCAGGCCAGACATTACCGACGCAGAAATCAATGAAGTTGCCGATGTGCTGCGGTCTGGATGGATCACAACAGGGCCTAAAACACATAGATTCGAAGCCGAGCTTGCCCAATACTGCGGAGTTAACAAACTTATATGCCTTAGCTCTGCCACCACAGCTCTTGAATGTGCCCTGCGTCTTTTAGAAATTGGGCCAGGCGACGAAGTTATTACCACTCCTTATACCTATACATCTTCTGCTAGCGCCATAGTTCATGTTGGAGCAACACCTGTAATGGTTGATTTAGCCGAAGATTCGCTTGAGATGAACTATGACAAGCTTGAGGCTGCAATCACCAAAAGAACTCGCGCCATCATTCCGGTTGATGTGGGCGGAATTATGTGTGATTACGACAGGATATTTTCTGTGGTCAAGGCTTGTGCAGACAGCTTCAAAGCAAATAGCAATCTACAGGAGGCTCTAGGTCGCATAGCAATTGTTGCCGATGGAGCCCACTCGCTTGGTGCAACATATCATGGTAAACCCTCTGGATCTGTTGCCGACTTTACGGCCTTTTCTTTTCATGCCGTCAAAAATCTAACAACTGCAGAGGGCGGAGCATTAACTTGGCGTAAGTGTGACGAGTTCGATTCGGACAAAATTTACAAGCGTGCTAAATTACTCTCCTTGCACGGACAAGACAAATCGGCTTTTGAAAAGATTGAACCTGGATCTTGGCAGTATGACATTTCAGAAATTGGATATAAGTGGAATATGACTGATGTTCAGGCTGTCATTGGTTTGGCTCAGCTCCAGCGATATCCCTCCATGCTTGCTAGGCGCAAAGAAATCCTCGAGATATATCGTAAAGAGCTTGAGGGAGATAAGGTCAAGGTTGTCTTGCACTATACCGATGAAGGTTCTTCTAGTGGGCATCTAGCTATAGTTAGGATGCTGGATGTAAGCGAGAACAAACGAAACGAGATAATCCAGGCAATGGCTGCTCGCAATGTGGCCTGTAATGTTCACTACAAGCCCCTGCCTATGATGAGCGCCTATCAAAAAATGGGTTTTTCGATTATGGATTACTCCTGCGCGTACAACTTTTACAAAGGCGAGATTACATTGCCGCTCTACACACTGCTAAGCGACGATAATGTTGAGCAGATAGTTACCGCCTTTTTAGATTCTCGAGCAGAATGTATTGGATAACGCTGTGTATTTAAAGTTTGTAAAGCGCTTTCTTGACATTGTTGCCTCAATAATTGCCCTACCCTTTGTGTTCATCATCTGCCTGATAGTTGCTCCTGCAATCAAACACGAAGATGGAGGGCCAGTTTTTTACAATGCGCCTAGGGTTGGACGCAATGGCAAGCTATTTACGATGTATAAATTTCGCTCGATGAAGGTAAACTCACCCGATCTCAAGATGCCAGATGGCTCTACTTACAATGCGCCCGACGACCCTAGGATGACCAAAGTTGGAGCCTTTCTAAGAAAAACCAGCATCGATGAGGTGCCGCAGTTTTTTAATGTGCTGATAGGTAACATGAGCGTTATTGGGCCTAGGCCAGACCTCTTAGAAGAAACTCAACTATATGAAGGTAACGAAGGTCGCAAACTCGAAGTTTTGCCTGGAATAACTGGATATGCTCAGGTCTATGGTCGAAACTCCATTCCATGGAAAGAGCGCCTAGCTCTAGATCTAATCTATGTAGAAAATGTTTCGTTTATTCTTGATGCAAAGATTTTCTTTAGAACCTTTGCCAGCCTAGCCAAGCAAGAAGGAGTTTTTAACGAGCCATCTGAGGATATTGATCCAAAGGAGTTCGAGAAAATTTCGAAAGGAGACAGACTTGGCCGCTGAAAAAATCGCGGTTGTTACAATGGGGGTAAAAATAGGCCGAGAGCAAAAGGGCTATACCCGTTTTCTCTCGGTATGCGAGGCTCTTGTAAATGCGGGATACTCAGTGGAGCTTATTACCTCTTCATTTCAACACTGGTATAAAAAGCAACGTGACACTAAGGATCCGGCCTATAAGGACTACCCTTTTGGGGTTTCTTTTGTATCCGAGCCTGGTTATACAGAAAATGTAGACTTAAAAAGATTAGTAAGCCATGCAAAGGCTGCCAAAAATCTTCCTGAAGTACTTGATGCAGCTGGACCTTTTGATCTTATATACAGTGAGCTTCCGCCAAACGATGTTGCTTTAGCTGCAGCAAACTACGCTAAATCCAAATCCATCCCATTTGTAGCTGACGTAAACGATCTTTGGCCAGAAGCCATGCGCATGGTGTTGGATATACCAATAGTAAGTTCGATTCTTTTTTATAGCCTCTCGCGCGATGCTAAAGATGTTTATAGCAAGTTATCTGCTGTGGTAGGAACATCAGATGAATATGCATTAAGGCCCTATTCAAACTGTGACCCTTCAATCGAACATATCACCATATATGTAGGAAGCGATCTAGATGCCTTTGATGCGGGAGTAAAAGAAAATGCCAGCAAGATAGACAAACCCAAAGACGAGTTTTGGGTTGCTTATGCTGGCACAATAGGAACAAGCTATGATATCGAAACTCTTGTTAGGGCCTCTGCCGAGCTTTGCAGGCTAAAATACCGCAAAATAAAGATGCTAGTGCTTGGTGATGGCCCAGATCTAGCAGCAATGAAAGAACTTGCCAATAAGCTAGATTGCAATGTGGAGTTTACAGGCTATCAAAACTATCCAATGATGGCTGCCTACCTTAGTAAGTCTGATGTGACAGTTAACTCACTAATTAAAAAAGCACCACAGTCGATGGTTACAAAGATTGGCGACTACTTAGCGGCAGGCATACCAATGATCAATACAGGTAGCAGCTCAGAGCTTAGAGACAAGGTGCAAAACGATGGCTTTGGCATCAATGTCGAAGCCGAAAATCCAATCAAGCTTAGCAACGCGATTCTGCAGCTTTATGAAAGTCCAACTAGATGCAAAGAGATGGGTGCCAAAGCTCGAAAGATTGCAGAGGAGCAGTTTGATCGAAAGACCTCTTATCGCCAAATCCCTGAGCTTGTTTCTAGGCTAATCGCAGCAAACAAAGCGTCTGGCAAAGCCCCAGCCTAGTGCCCAAAGTACTAGTGCCTAAAGTTTCTCTATGTTAAACCCCCTTTTTTGACACTTTATAGGCCATAAAATTTGCATAACCGCAGGTAATATGGCCTTTTTATCCCTTATCCTGACAGGTCAAAGTGTGGTACCAACTAGCAGTTTTTACCGTATCTAAAAAGCGCCTTGCGCAATAGCGGAATACCTCGTCGTAATGCTCTTCTGCAAACCGAGTTAGCAAGTCTGCATGAGAGATCAGACCTCGCTTGGTGTCACCCGTGCCTATTGACTCTATTTCATCCAACCGCTTTTTCACCTCCTATAGTGCTTAACGATGGTTAGGGTAAAAATGTGCGCACTTTTCTAAATCAATATTCTTTGAACCTGTGCCCGTACGAGTCATGCTCGGCACACATAAAAGCGGCCCGAAGCCAACCGCGCTTCAGGCCGCCTGAACGAGTAATCTCCGGTTATCCTCTACAGGATGTCCCCGTTGATCGATATTGTGATCACACCCATCGGGACAGCCCTCCCGCTGCTGCCGATTGCCTGGCAAAGCGCCATCTCCAGGTGGCCGCAGCAGGGAGCCCTCATCCAGTGAGCGTGATAGAGCGCATCTGGTTGCTCGAGATTATCGCAGTCAGTTTCTCGGTGTAGTCGACCGGATCAG
>CAZOMM010000025.1:2778-25176 GCA_964581165.1 uncultured Coriobacteriaceae bacterium | reverse complement strand
CCTCGAGAAACGTATCCACGCCCTCAAGTGTTGCGGTTAGTTTAAGAAGTTTCCACAATAATGCTTATTTTGAAGTCGCTTCTAGAACACAATGACAACAAGTGCGACTACTACCAAAAACGCAACAAGCACGGGCAAGAGACAGCAACCGCATCCCGATCGATTTCGCATCATGTTAAACATACCCCGAGGAGGAGGAGGTGGTGGAGGGCTACCACCCTGCATGCCACGTCCGTATCCACCTCCTGGGCCACCTCCCGGCCCTCCACCTGGAGGTGGTCCTCCTGGAGCGCCACCACGGCCTCCACCTGGTCCCCCTCCGCCTGGTCCTTGTGGCCCTGGCATAAGCTTCTCCCTTCGCTACAACAGTAAAAAATGCCTTAGTTCTTTTGCTTTATTCTCGTTGGCACTATGTTTGGCCTTTGCTTAGTTTACACATTAGGGCGCTTAGCTGTTGATCTTTTACTTGCTCGATTCTTGACCCTATTAACCATAATGCAGATATACGCCTAAAATTCCCTTAAATTCATAAAGGTGTTATTCAGGTTTTCGTATTGGTTTTCGCATGTCTACCACATGTATACGGTATGTCTACTGTCTAACGAGCGCTTCGTAGCCAGCATCCACAACTGCTGCTACGAGGGTATCGTCAGCCACATCTTCAGAAAGCTCAACAACAGCGGTTCCTTCGTCCAAGCTGACTTCAACTGAGGATACGCCATCAACACTTTCAAGTGCTTTTGTTACATGATTTACACAGTGCTTGCACATCATCCCTGTAACATCGATAGTCTTTTGCATATCAATACTCCTTTCATTTAGGACATCGCTGGCAAGATCGTCGCTGGCAAGATCGCTAGACTCATTCGAAGCATTGCTATCAGGCATGCCTGCAGCAACAAACTTATCCTCTATTTGTGCAGGATCTATTTGCCCTGAAGCAGCATTGCCGGTGTCTGGGTTTGCAGCGCTATAGCTATGGCTAGTTGTGAACTTTGGCTTCCAGGCCCTTAGACGTAAAGCATTTCCAACTACACAGATCGAACTCAGGCTCATCGCAGCTGCAGCAATCATAGGGTTGAGATTGATTCCAAAGTACGAGAGAACCCCGGCTGCTAATGGAATGCAAATTGCGTTATATATGAGAGCCCAGAACAAATTCTGCTTGATATTTCGCATAGTGGCACGTGATAGCTGTATTGCCGCCGGAACATCCATAAGGTCGCTGCGCATCAAAACCATATCGGCGCTCTCTATGGCTATATCTGTACCTGCTCCAATTGCTATGCCAACATCGGCTCGCGCAAGGGCTGGTGCGTCGTTGATCCCATCACCCACCATTGCCACAAGGCCCGACTCCGAAAGTCTTGCCACCTCGTTTGCTTTGTCGCCAGGCAGCACGCCCGCTACAACTCTGTCAATTCCGCACTGTCTTTGAACAGCCTTGGCAGTACGCTCGTTATCTCCGGTGAGCATTACCACATCAATACCCATAAGGGACAGCTCTTTAACTGCACGCGAACTTGTTGGCTTAATCACATCGGCTACGGCGATAATTCCAACACACCGACCGTCTTTTGCAAAAAACAGCGGAGTTTTTCCATCGTCTGCTAGCTGCTTAGAGATAGTCTCTAGTTCGCCAAGATCTACTTTAGCCTCATGCATCATTTTGGCATTACCGGCTAGGCAAACAGAGTCTCCTATCTTTCCCATAATCCCTCGGCCGGCTATCTGCTCAAAGTTTTCTACGTTTAAATGTTTTGCATTTTGGGAATCGGCATACTCACAGATTGCCTGTGCTAGCGGGTGCTCACTTAATCTTTCGAGTGAGGACGCGGCCGCCAATAGCTCCGATGCAGAGATGGATTCTTTGCCGTTTGCATTGCCAAGCAAAATGCCATCTAGATCGCTAGCCAAAACAATATCTGTGACCTTGGGTTTTCCAACAGTGATAGTTCCGGTTTTGTCCATGATTACAGTCGAAACCGAGTGAGCGCGCTGGAGCGAATCGGCAGACTTAAGCAAGATGCCCTTGCTTGCCCCTCTGCCAGTTCCAACCATTATTGCTGTTGGAGTTGCTAGACCAAGGGCGCAGGGACAGGATATTACAAGCACAGAGACGGCATGCGACAGCGAGGTCTCTAGCCCTGCCCCCAAAATTGTCCAAGTAATAAAGGTGAGGATTGCAACAACAATTACGCAGGGCACAAAAATTCCACTGATCTTATCTGCAATCTTTTCGATTGGTGCTTTGGAGCTGGTTGCCTCATCGACCATACGGATAATCCCGGCTAGTGCGGTATCGTCGCCAACATGCTCGGCTCTCATTGCAAACCAGCCAGATTTGCTTACGGTGGCCCCAATCACAGTGTCACCAACAGACTTTTCAACTGGAATGCCTTCGCCTGTTAGAGCGGATTCGTCTATAGAAGCTGAGCCTTCGATCACAACGCCATCAACAGGAATTCCTGCCCCCGATTTAACAACGAGCACATCTCCAACGCACACCTGCTCAACTGGAATTTCGGTTTCGGATCCATCGGCATTGCGTTTGATGGCTGTTTTGGGAGACAGATCCATCAATTTGACAATTGCATCTGTTGTGCGCCCCTTGGCCCTAGACTCAAAATATTTACCAAGCGTAATGAGAGCCAAGATCATGCCCGCCGATTCAAAGTACAGATCCATCGCGGCAGAGTGCGCCATAGAATAATCGCCTACGCCTAGGGCATATCCGATTCTGTAGATGCCATAGATTCCATAAACCGAAGATGCGGTAGAACCCAGAGCAATCAGTGAATTCATATTGGGAGCGCCATGAATTAACGACGAAAATCCCGAACTAAAGTACTGAAAATTAACAGCCACAATAGGGATTAGAAGCAAAAACTGAGTAAAGGCAAAAGCCATCAAGCCCTCGTTTTGGTGGAAAATCGAAGGTATCGGCCAGCCGAGCATATGCCCCATACATAGATAAAACAGGGGTATTCCAAACACAAAGGAAACGATAAGTCTGTTGCGCATTTTGCGGCTGGCCTCTTTGGCGGCTGCAGTTGGATCTACTCGATTACTAGTGACCCGAGTACTAGTAGTCTGATTGCTGGCGGCCTGATTGTTGATGGCCCCCCGATTGCCAACATCCCGATTGCCAGCGTCCCGATCACCAGCTGCACGATTGCCACCAGCCCCGCCACCTTGTTGAGCTGTGGCTCCTTCTAATCCTGAGGCACCGTTTGATTCTGACACACCAGCTTGTTGAATAAGTGTGGCTCCATAGCCTGCTTTTGAGACCGCTTCTTCTATCGCGACAACTGTTTCGGGTCTGCCGTCGTAATTAACATCCATGGAGTTTTTAAGGAGGTTAACTGCAACCTCTGTTACTCCTTCTACCCCTCTTGTGACTTTTTCGACCCTAGATGAACATGCCGAACATGTCATGCCAAAAACATCGAATCTGGCTTTCATAATTGAACTTATTCTCCAAAAAAAGCTCTGAGGACTCGTGCTGTGCACCTGCATTGTCAGTTCATGTTGAGGACTTGTACTGCGAACTCAAGCTTACCCAAATTTGTTAGTCTATGTTAAATCAGAATTGACATAGAGCCAAAAGGCCAAGCTAGAAGTCTTCAACAACGACAGACTTTCAACAAAGGGTGCGCAGAATGCCGGCGCATGCCGGCCTGGCGAGTTCCGCAGCGAGTGAAAACACCCATTGCGCACATCATCAAGCTGAGGCAAAGCACAACAGGCTTATAATTTGCGAGTCAACTTTGCAGTTATCAAGCACGAAGCATCGGGGGACATGCAATGAGTGAGGAAAGCAAAAAAATCTCACATACATCATCTTATGTGTTGTTTGCGATAGTAGTACTGGGTGCCGCGATGGGAAATCTCTCCCAAACATCGCTGAATGCGCTCATGCCCACCCTAGCTTCTGACTTTGGAATATCAGTAGACCTTGCCCAGTGGATGACCAACATCTACATCCTCACCCTAGGAATTGCAGTAACCATTACCAGCTATCTAACTCGCAGGCTGGGAATGCGTCTTTTTACCTGTATAGCATTGGCTTTGTTTTTGGCTGGATCGATCCTGAGTGCTCTTGCTCCGGGGCTTGCAGTTATGCTAGTTGGAAGGGTTTTGCAAGGCATATCTACAGGCTTTTTGATGCCACTATCCCAAAGCATTGCAATGTCTCGCATGCCTGCAGGCAAACAGGGTACAGCCATGGGTATCGCTGGAATTGCAATGGGATTTGCTCCAAATATCGGCCCTACCGTAGGAAGTTTGATAGCTGCTTCGCTAGGTTGGAGAGCCTTCTTTTGGTCGATGGGGATCATCCCACTGATACTTTTTATCATTGCCATTCCTGCACTTAGACACGAAGAACGCGGTGTTCACAACGGCAGACCAGATGTATGGTCTTTTGCCTTGGCGATCATAGGCTTTGGTGGATTGTTGTCGGGTCTTTCGATGGCAAGTGGATCTGGCTTTGCTAGCCCCTTTACCTGGGTGCCACTACTGATAGGTGCCCTTGTTTTGATTCTCTTTTTGCGAAGACAATACAAAGTTGCGAATCCCCTCGTACACCTTTCGATTATGAAATCTCGGCGTTATGTAATTGGGCTTGTGCTGCAAATCCTGCTGTTTGGTTCCTTTATGGGAATCACACTTGTGATCCCTCTGTACGTTCAAGGTGTACTTGGTGGTGATTCGGTAGATTCTGGAAACATTCTCTTGCCGGGAGCGATAGTCGCCCTGATTTTTAACCCACTGGGAGGTATACTCTCCGACAAAATTGGACAAGTTAAGGTCATCAAAATAGGAGCTGTTATTTATGCTGTTGGTTCGCTTTTAGCTCTCTTATTTGACGAGAATACCCCGCTTTTGGTGTGCGCAGGATTTCAATGTATAAGAGCTTCGGGAGTCTCGATTTCGATAGGACCAACCTTGGCCTACATGCTTGGAGAATTACCCCGCGAGACTGTAAACGATGGTTCTTCGTTTACCATCTTATTCAGGCAGGCAAGCGCTTCGTTTGGCACAGCTCTGATGGTCTTAGCGGTCACTGCCGTTGGAGCGATCACAAGCGATGCAATGCTTCCTTATCAAGTTAGCTTTGGAGTCTCTGCAGTAATGGGAGTGGCGCTTTTGATACTAGCCTTCATAGGTACCAAAAAGTAGCCCACCTCGATGGTGGCTCTCACATGTACCTAAAAGTGTAAAAGTGATCCACTTTAATGGTAGCTCTCACATACACCAAAAAGTGATCGATCTCAGCGTTCTCAGTTTTCTTGCAATGGGAATATCACTTCAAAAATAGAACCAACTGGTTCGTTGTCTCTTACCACAATCTGAGCTTTGTGGATCATTGCTGCATGCTTAACAATCGCAAGCCCAAGACCTGTGCCACCTGTTTCTTTTGAGCGACTTTCGTCCACACAAAAAAAGCGCTCAAAGATCTTTTCGCGATACTCGACAGGAATTCCCACACCAGTGTCACTAACCCTAAGTACTGGATGGCCAGAAGCGTTCCTCTCAACTTCAACTACAACTTCTCCCCCATCCATGTTGTAGCGAATTGCATTTTCAATCAGATTACGGGCTAGTTCTTGCAGCATTCTCTGATTGCCACAAACATAGATAACTGGACTCTCTATCCCATCTGGGACAATAACAGCAAGCGAAACATTGGCCCTTTGAGCCGAGGGTTTTAGATTTTCTACTGCGTTTTTGGCGATATCCCCCAAAAGGATCTTGTCGTCGGTCTTTATCTGATCGGCGCTATCGGCGCTATCGGCCGCCTCATCTAGGCGGGTGAGTATAAGCAGATCGTCAACTATTGTCTTCATATGCACAGATTCTTGGTGAATTAGCTCAGCAAAGTGCTGCACATCCTCGGCTTTGGCTATTCCATTGCTGATGATCTCTGCATATCCAGAGACTACAGTAAGCGGAGTCTTAAGCTCATGTGAGGCACTTGAGGTAAATCTTCTGCGCTCAGATTCCTGAGCCGCAAGACGCTTTCTTTGATTCTCGAGCCTCTCTAAAAGTGGCGCGATCTCTTCAGCAACATTTTTGTTGTCCATGGGATGATCTAGATCCAAAGACTCCAGACTACTGGTGATTTTCTTTGTAGTCATTCTCACAATTATCCAGGCTGCTGCGATGATTGCGCAGATTACTACAATCGCAGGATACATCGCAGATTTCATGACTCCCCAAATCGAAGCTTGGGTAAGAGAAAGCCTAACAACTACACCGTCTTCCAAAAGCACGGCATGATAAACAGTTTCTTGTCCAAGGGTCTCCGAATAACGGCCTTGCGTAGACTCACCATTTTGAATCGCCTCTATAACTTCTGGACGCATCGCATGGCTTTCCATACTTGAGCTATCCGCAATACTGTCATAAGCCACAGTGCCATCAGAATCGATTAAGGTAACTCTAATTTCTGAGGATGCAATCAGCACGTCATCGTTAAGAATCTCGGCAGCAATATCGCATGTATCATATGTTGAACTTGCTGAGTCCTTTTTGCGCTCCGAGATTTTTTGCTTTAGATAGTCCGCAAGCTGAGTGGATTCAAACGACAAGCTTTGCTGAGCCAAAGTATCAAGCGAGTAGTAAACGAGCACGGCCATGGCCACGGCCAGCAAAATAATGAGGATTGCAAAAGCCGCTGAGATTCTCGTAATGATATAGCTAGACAGCTTTTTGCGAGCCTTATGAGGCTTGGCAGATGAGCTTTGGTGGTTTTGCTCTGACCTCGATGTGCTTGTTGCTGTTGTCACTGCACTTACTCCCTGCTTATTCCCCGCTTACTCCCTAATGCGATAGCCAACACCCCTGACTGTCTCTATTTGAGACGACGATCCAGGATAAACCTCTTCGAGCTTACGACGAAGAGTCTGCACATGAGCGTCTACTGTTCTGGTTTGACCTGCCACGCTATAGCCCCAAACATGATCGAGCAGCTGTCCACGCGAGACAACAATCCCGCGATTCTCCATAAGATGTCTAAGCATCTCAAATTCTTTGCGCGTAAGGCGCACTTCTTTGTCATTAACCAAAACAAGATAGCGAGCAATATCCATATGGATTGCGCCAACTTTGAGAATCGAGTGCTCTTTATTGCTTTCAGCAGAAGATGCAGAGGAGGATGACGTTGCCCCAGGAGGTGAGGGCACTGCCTCAGCGGAGGGCGACGTTGCCCCAGCAGAAGACAACCTTGCCCCAAGCTGCTGCGCGGCTTGAGAAGCTTGAGTTTGATGCAAGCTTTGTGGATCTTGTGGATCCTCGCCCTCGCCTTCGCCTCCTAGGTTAGGACGCTTAGAACGACTAGCCCTTCTAAGCAAAGCATTTACACGTGATACAAGCTCCATCATTCCAAAGGGCTTTGTTAGGTAATCATCGGCTCCCATATCCAAACCCGTGACCTTATCAAACTCTGTTGACTTGGCCGTAAGCATCATCACGGGAATGTCGGATGTTAAAGGCATCGAACGAATTTGCTGCAAAACGCTCATCCCGTCCTCGCCTGGCAACATCACATCCAGCAAAAAGAGATCGGGTATCTGAGTCTTTAGAGCTTCATACATGTCTTGTGCTCTAGAAAAGCCTATAGTCTCTCTGCCTACTTGCGACAGTGTATAGATCGTGAGATTGCGTATTTGCTCGTCGTCCTCAAGATAGAAGATCATGCAGCTGGCTCACCTCTGTGATATCCCGTAATAGAGTAGTCCACCCACTCCCCTATGTTTTTAACGTGATCGCCTACCCTCTCAAGGTACTTCGCAATCATCAAGGCATCTACTAGATCGGCAGGCAAATCTTTTTTGCTCGAAATTGCCTGTGCAATATCTGTCTTTACCTTCTCAAAAGTATCGTTGAGAAACTTATCTGCATCAAAGACTCCGCGTGCCTTCTGCAAATCGCGATCTACAAAAGCCTCAACAACATCATGAACCATAGTACAGGCGTGATTTCCCATTGCTTTGAGATCGGCCATAAGTTCGCTGTCTAGATCTCCAGAAAAGTTCATGACAATTTCGGCAATATCGGCAGCATGATCGCAGATTCTCTCCATGTCGCCAACCATCTTTAAAGCAGCAGAGACGCGCCTCAAATCGCTTGCCACAGGTTGTTGGGTCAAAAGAAGCTTTATGCAAAGGTTTTCTATCTCCCATTCCTGGGTATCGATATCGTCATCTCCCGCAATTATGCGCTTTGCTTCGTCGATATCCTTGCTTTCAAGAACATCTATCGCCCCAAGTATGGCCTCTTCCATAGAAGAACCCATAACCAATATTTCGGCATCGAGTAGTTTGAGCTTGGTATCAAAGGCATTTCGCATCTTTAAAATCAACCGAACCTTCCTGTGATGTAATCCTCTGTACGCTTGTCGTTCGGTTGGCTAAAGAGTTTTTCGGTCTCGTTATATTCCACCAAATCACCAAGAAGAAAAAAAGCGCACATGTCTGAAATTCGTGCAGCTTGCTGCATGTTATGTGTAACCATCACCACAGTGTAGTCTTTCTTTAACTCCATAGCGAGATCCTCGATGCGTCCTGTAGAAAGCGGATCCAAAGCACTAGTAGCCTCGTCCATTAGCAGCACCTCGGGCTCTACCGCAAGTGCCCTAGCAATACACAGGCGCTGCTGCTGACCGCCCGAAAGACCCAGTGCACTTTTGTTGAGTCTATCTTTAAGCTCATCCCAAATTGCGGCCTTTTTAAGGGCGCTTTCTACAATCTCATCGAGCTTATCCCTGCCCTTAATCCCATGAGTTTTAGGACCAAAGGCAATGTTGTCGTATACGCTCATCGGAAAGGGATTGGGATTTTGAAATACCATTCCAACGCGCTTGCGCAGCATGTTTACGTCGGTGTTATTTCTGTAGACATTTTCTCCATCAAGGATTACTTGCCCCTCGATTTTGCAACCCTCAACTAGATCGTTCATGCGATTTAGTGAGCGCAGCAAGGTGGATTTTCCGCAGCCAGAAGGGCCAATAAAGGCAGTAATACGGTTTTCGGGGATATCCATATTGATGGAGTGAAGAGCATGATAATCACTATAGTAAAGATCAAGATCTTTGATCTGTATCTTAGTGTTTATGTTGTTGCTCATCGCTACAGATCTTTCAGCCATCTCGTCTGCAATTAAATCCATTGAACTGACAAGCAGATCTAAAGCTGCTGTTGATTTGTCTAGGATGGCTGAAGCGCCTGGTGTGCCTAAAATGTCTAGTGTATCTAAGGTGCCTGAAGCGCTTGGAGTGTCTAGGATGTCTAGAGTGCCTAGAGTGCTTGGAGCGCTTGGGGTCTCTAGGGCGCTAGTCTTCTTTTTACTTGTTAGTAGACCCAGCATTTAGTCATTTCCTTTCGTAAGCCGCTTGGCAATAAAGGCGGCAAGTGCATTTATCAAAAGAACCATTACCAGTAGCACCACTGCAGTGGCATAAGCCTCGTTAATGTGAAGGCCTTCTCCCGAAAGCACATACATGTGCACAGACATTGTTCGCACGGAGTCAAAGACGCTCGAGGGAATGGATGCCACAGTTCCAGCTGTATAAATCAGGGCGGCCGACTCGCCAACAATGCGTCCGATTGCCAAAATAATTCCTCCAACAATTCCTGGCATTGCTGGTGGAAGCACCACTGTTAAAACAGTTCTTAGCCGTCCTGCCCCAAGACCAAAGCTGCCTTCTCGATACGAATCTGGAACAGCTATAAGGGCCTCTTCGCTTGATCGCATAATCGTTGGCAAGATCATAATCGCCAAAGTTAAGCATCCCGAAAGCAGCGAGAGCCCCCAGCCGCAAAAATTAACAAAAAATAGCATGCCAAACAGCCCATAAACAATGGATGGAATACCTGAGAGAGTCTCTGCTGTAACTCGAACTAATTTGACAAATCGATTGCCCTTGCCTGTATATTCAACCAGATAGATTGCTGCCATAACTCCCAAAGGAATTGCTATAACAAGTGTGAGCAATACCGACAAAAGTGTGTTTATCAGCGAGGGCATCATCGAAACATTGTCTGTACTGTATTCAAGTTCAAATAGACCTAGGTTTAGATTTGGAACTCCATTTATCACGATGTAGGCCACAATAACTATCAAGATTGCTCCGGTGAGAAAAGCACATAATCTCACCAGGCAGGCCAAGATTCTGGAAGAGGCTTTTCGCTTGGCTTTGCCTGATGTAAGTGGCTTTTGACTGCTGCCTTGGCCGCTGTTGTCGTGAGTGTTGCTGCTTTGGCTGCTGCCGACTGACCTGCCAACGTCCTGTCGGCTGCCATTTTGTCCGCTACCTTGGCCGCTGCTAGCTTGCTTGAACTTGTCACTCATTTTCTCTTTGACCTCAACTTCAAAACCGAAAACAAGACATTGATGATGAGAACAAAGATGAACAACACTACGCCCGTGGCAATAAGGGCCTCTCTGTGAAGATCCACAGCGTATCCCATCTCAAGAACGATATTGGTGGTAAGGGTTCTAACTCCATCGAGAATGCTTCCTGGAATAACTGCTTGATTGCCTGCAATCATTACCACAGCCATGGTCTCGCCAACTGCTCGCCCTATACCAAGCACAACACCAGCAAATATGCCCGACTTAGCGGCAGGAACAAGAACCCTAAAAACACTTCGCTCGTGGTCGGCTCCAAGTGCAAGTGCACCTTCGTAGTATTTTTTGGGGACTGCATCAAGGGCATCTTTTGAGAGCCTCACAATTGTTGGAAGAATCATAATTCCCAGCACCAAACAGGCAGCCAACAAGCTCAAGCCCTGCACATTGAATAGATCATGGATAATCGGAACGATAACAACTAGGCCAAAAAAGCCAAAGAGCACCGAGGGAATTCCAGCCAAAAGCTCAACACCCGAAGTCAAGATCCTTCTTGTTCTAGGCTTAGCAAATTTTGAGAGATATACGGCACACAAAATGCCAACAGGAATTCCAATTAGCAGGGCACCAAGGGTGGCATAAATACTCCCTAAAATCATTGGAAGAATGCCATACTGGTTGGCGGAAGGACGCCAAGTGCTGCCGCCCAAAAAGTTAAACAAACCAATCTCGGCTATGGCCGGGAGGCCATTTGCAAACAGGAAGATGCATATAAGTGCCGCAGCAAGAATGCTTATTCCTGCTGCGGCGACAAAGAGCAGCTTCGCAAATGATTCCTTGAAACTTTTCATTAGATTCATTAGATCCTAGGCGCTCCTAGCCAGCTTAATTGCTGATCTCGGACCAATCAGTAATTTCGCCGGTATAGATGCCTGCGATCTGCTCTGTAGTTAGATTGCTAATTGAATTCTCAAGGTTAACAATTACAGCAATGCCATCCTGAGCAATAACTGTGGAGCTAACTCCTTGCTCGATCTCAGAATCGCTTAGCTCGCGAGAAGCCATACCCAAATCGCAGCTTCCCTCAATTACACTTTGAACACCGGTGGAAGAGTCGGACTGTTGAACCTGAATATCAACATCGGGATTTAGGGCCTCATACTCTTCGGCAAGAACCTCCATAACAGGAGTGACCGAAGATGAACCAGCTACCACAACTGTTCCAGATAGGCCAGAAGCGCTGTAAGCATCGCCGTCGGCTACGGCAATATAGCCCTCTTCTTCGATAATACTTTGACCATCGCTGCTCAAAATGAAGTTGAGGAAGTCCTGAGCAAGCTCACTAAGATCGCCACCACTTACAACATTAAAAGGACGTGCAAGACTGTAACTGCCATTCGAGACATTTTCGGCACTGGCCTCAACACCATCAACAGAGATGGCCTTAACAGAATCGTCAAGCGATCCTAATGAGATGTAGCCAATCGATCCAGAATCGTTTGCAACATTGGTAAGAACAACAGCGGTGGAGTTGCTTACTGCAGCATTGGCAGTAATCAGGTCGCCACCATCGTCTGCCTCGATATCTATAAGCTCAGCAAAGGCACTGCGAGTTCCTGAGCCATCCTCGCGAGTGATTACATTGATTGAGCCACTGATAGCAGATGCGTTTGCACTATCGTCTGCGCTTTCATCACCGCTAGAAGAGCAAGCTGTAATTGCCATGCTTCCTACTATGCAAGCACCAGCAAGTGCTATAGCCATAATCTTTGATCTGGTCCTTCTAATCCTAGTAAATTTCATCTTGTCTGTTTCCTTTCCCCACGAAAGGGCAGAGTTTTCAATCTCTGCCTTTCTGCCTAAGATTGCAGGTTTTAGCCCTGCAGTTAACGAGATACCTGCGATTAACAAGATGAATACTAGGAGTGCCTTTCAAAAGCTTTGTAAGGCGTTTGCAAAATCAATGTAAAAGTGCCAAGCCGCTTCTAGACACGAGCGGTCAATGCAGAATTGACAAGCGCTTGTTCTTGGATTTGTCCCTGAACGCAGACGAGGCCGGGGGGATGAAGCCCGGCCTCGTCTGAGGAAAGAGGAGAGGAGAAGATGGGAGCCGACCGCCAATGTGTGTGGGGTCGCGGACGGTTCCCCCGAAATGTCAATTTTTTTAGGCCCCTGCCAAAGAAGCTCCTGCCGACTTGCAAGCCGACTCTGCCTCATCATCGGGGTAATCTTTTGCAATAACAGTGGAGACAACATCTAAGCCAGCGTCTTTTGCGCGCTCCTCCCAAAGAGTCATCCACTCGCCATCGTTCCAATCGTAAGATCCAAAGAGAACTACCTTGCGACCGCTGAGCTGAGGCTCTACCTCGTCATACATCGGAAGAAACTCGTCTTCCTCGAGCTCCTCGTCGCCCATAGCGGGGCAGCCAAAGGCAAAGGCATCGTAATCACCAATCTTGGAAGCGTCGAAGTCGGTGGCAAAAAGAACATCAGCCTCAGCACCAGCCTCGGTGATACCATCAGCAAACATCTTGGCCATTGCCTCGGTATTTCCAGTACCACTCCAATAAACGACTGCTATCCTGCCCATATCAGATCTCCATTCTTTGTGTTTTGTCTTACAAAGCCATCGGTCATACATTCAAGGTTTACGCCCATCTTATAGAGGCTCTCACAGATGCGAGTACACTCCCTATATGAAGCAAAACGCTTTTTGGCCGAATCAACGTCGGAGTAAACCTTCCAGCATCCAAGCAGCTGGTAATTCTCGCCTTGATTTTCGATAAAACCCACAACATCTTTGAAGGGATAACCCAAGAAAAATCCAATTTCATGCGGAAAATCACATCTCGCTCCGCAGATGCTTTGCTCGAGCCTTCTCGACAATATGTCTAAGCAGTCTTCAAAAGACTCAACTGGATAGCCAATGCGCTTCAGATAGCTTGAAACTTGGGGATTAGCTAGCTCTTCGTGTATAAAAGCCGGTCTATAAACATAAACTAGCGGACCCCTGCGAAGCTCTGCAATAGAAACAATCTCGATACCCCTTGGTGACATTCGTCTTCTGCAATCGCTAAGAGCATAAGAAAGTTCTCTGCGCCATTGGGAATCGCAGGTGGATGAATCTCGAAAACCATCATTAGACTTGAAGCACGAACGATCGCAGCAGGCAAAAAGGCTGGCGGGCTTTACACCCATAAGGGTTGCTGCACAGTTACGGACAAGCTTTTGCTCAAATCTGTCAATAACGGCAAGATCCACCCTTTCCATTTAAGTTTTGCCTCCCTTCCTGCTTACTCGCATCTCTTCGTGAACTGTTAAGCATTGGCTCTGGAACCCTTATCCTTTGTCGTTAAGTTAACCAGAGCTAAGTTAACGGTGACTAACTTAAGGTATAGAATGATCCTCGTCAAGAGATGATTTATAAGTTTTTTATACAGGCGGTAGACGGGCGGTAGACGGTATTTATTGCTTGGCTTTTTTTGCTTGCTATCTATAGACGGCTATAAACGGCAATTGTGCTTTGGCTCAAAGAGGAAAAGAGAGCCAAAGCTATTAACAAAACTGTCAAATTGGCCTAGAAATAGTGTTAAGTTGGTTTAGAAACCAATAGTCTAAAAACTAATGTTGCCAGATCCTGTTCTATGGATTGTCTTTACAAACTGAACTGTCTTGGACGATGCGTTCATAATCACAGCATCGCTTGAAACAAAGTTCGGTGTGATCTCAATGCCGTTTAGCATCTCTCCATCTGTGACACCGCAGGCAATAAAGGCTACGTCATCGCTGCGAACAAGATCGTCCATGGTCAAAAGACCATCTACATCGACCTCTGCGGTTTTAAGCGCACGCTGACGCTCGTCTTCGGATCTCCACTGGAACCTTCCCATGAATTCTCCACCTACGGCCTTAAGACCAGCACATGCAAGAACTCCCTCGGGAGAACCGCCAGCGCCCATGTAAAGATCAATGCCTGTGCGATCAACAGCCGTAGCGATAGCACCAAAAACATCACCATCGTCGATAAGTCTTACGCGAGCTCCAGTTTCATACACTGCCTTGATTAGATCGGCATGCCTATCGCGCAAAAGGATGCAAACGTTAACCTCTTCTATTTTTTTGCCCAATGCCTCGGCAACGGCGCGAACATTTTCTGCAGGTGAATTATCAATATGAACTTTGCCCTTGCAGGCTGGGCCTGCAGCAATTTTGTCCATGTACGTATCGGGGGCAAAAAGCAGGGATCCTCTAGGTGCAATAGCAATTGTTGTAAGAGCATTTGGTCTGTTGTATGCACAGAGATTGGTGCCTTCCAAAGGATCTACAGCGATATCGATTTGTTCTCCGCCCTTGCCAAGTTCCTCGCCAATATAGAGCATTGGAGCCTCATCGCGCTCCCCTTCTCCAATGACAATTCGTCCAGAAAAATCCATCTCGTTAAATGCTTCACGCATTGCCGTGGTGGCAGCCTGATCAGCAGAGACCTTATCGCCTCGGCCATTCCAATCAGCAGCTGCAATAGCAGCCTTTTCGGCCACACGCAAAACGTCCATGATGTGAGATTCCTGCATTTTTACTCCAATCACTTGTCTATCAAAACGGCCGGCACAAGCAAAACGCACCCGGCTATGTGTTTATTTGCAGGTCGATTCTATCAGCAACAGAAAGCCCCTTGAATATTTGAAAAAGTTGCATGAGATTAGTCACTTTATAACTAGGCTGAGTTATCACGAAGATTTCTTTAGACAAGCCAAGAAATGCACATCTGCCCCATTTGGCCTTAGCGAGTTCTGCAACATCTTAACGCTGTCATCAATCCGCCACTGTGCTCCCTGGGGGCTAGCAAGAAAAGCTTCGATAACATCTTGATTTTCTTCGCGGCTTACAGTGCAGGTGGAGTAAATAATTGTGCCTTTAGGCTCCATCCTGCGAGAAACAGACTTAAGCATTCCTAGTCCAACACGAGCCATGTCATCTATCTCAGAAGCAGTGATTCTCCAGCGAATCTCGGGATGACGTCTAAGGGTACCAAGACCAGAACACGGAACATCTATCAAGGCCTTAGCAAAACTTTTAGGCAGGCCTTCTATAGTCTCGAGAGCAGTGGCATCGCCTTCTAAGATTGTGGTGTTTTGAACACCGCACTGCTTAATGCGTCGTTGCAAAACTTTGGTTTTAAATGCATGGAGATCCACACAATACATCTCGGCCTGCTCGCCATTAAACTTGTAAGCATTGCTTTGAAGTAAAACCGTTTTTGTTCCCCTGCCGCTACCAATTTCTAAAAAAGGCTTGCCGGCTACAGGAGTGGCAGCAAGAGCCACAAGCTGAGCTGTAGCATCGCTAACAATTGCACGTCCATCTGCAAGTAACTGTGATTTAACTGCAGCTTGAGCATCCTTTGCAATAATGCAGCCTCTATCTGCAGGCCCCACAAACGAAGCCTCAGCACCATGCTCATTAAGAATTGAAAGAACTTCTTCTGGAGTCGATTTGATGGAATTGGCAGCCAAAAAGATCGGAGCAGGCGTATTGGAGGCATCCATAAATAGTACAGCCTCGTTACGACCTAATGCCTCGATGAGCAAATCTGTTAGCCAATACGGAAAACCATACTTGCGGGCTAGGGCCTCATCGTCTTTTTTAGGATCTCCCCAAGGGAATTTTTTGAGATCTGCTGTCATGCGCCTGAGCATCACATTGGCAAAACCAGCAGCTTTGGGAACGATAGATCTAGCAAGCTCAACTCCCTGATCTACCACTGCGTGAGGCTGTTTATTGAGAAAAGCAAGCTCGTAGACACTGATTCTTAAAGAATCACGAAGAGCAGGGCTAAGATCGTTTTTTGGACCAAGGCTTCTATTGATGATCTCATCGAGCGTACCACTTGTCGAAACAACACCTATCGATAAAAGCTCGGCGAAGGCCTTGTCGGGTACAGAGATGCCCTTGGCAGGACGCACTGCAGTTTGGATGATGTTGTGAACAAAGGCCTTTCTAGATCGCAGCTCTGTTATCACATCTAGAGCCAGTTTTCGCCCGGGATTGAGCTTGCTCATGATATCTTGCGCCTTGTCATATCTCCTGCCACCTTGCCGTATTTGAGCCTGCAGGAATTCTTGCTCCTGCCATAAACTCAGCTGCCCTCATCTCTCTTTTTCCATCGGGCTTTACAGATATTGCTTCGAAGCAACCATCGGAAGTTCCAAGAAGTAGGCGATTTTCAACATAAGAGACAAAGCCCTTGCTTGGAATCATGTCTTTGTTGAGCGCATCTGATTTGTTTGCATCTGATTCGGGTGCATCTGCTGCACCCACATTTGATGCGAGCGCATCCACTTCACCCACATCTAGTTCGCCCACATCTGCCAAATCGTAAACAGGCAAGGCAGCCCGAGTTACAGCCATGCTCTTGCCACAAATTTCTGCCCGCGCTGCAGCATGAGCACTAGATGCCCTTACCTTTGCAAGATTGGAACTTGCAGTAAGAGCCGGAGAAAGTCTTAGCTCCTTTTTGCTGACTTTTTTAGCATATGTTGCCTGTGCTTCGTCTTGAGGAGTCCAAAGAGCCTTGCCATCTCGGATGAGATCTATTGCGTCTATCAAAGCATTGGCACCAGCTACTGCGAGAGCTTCTGTTAGCTCATCTCGGTTCATTTGAGCAGGATCAAGTTGCACCTGAAGACAATACGGGCCTGTGTCGAGACCTTCTTCCATCTTCATGATGCTTACTCCAACTACAGAGTCGCCTTCTAAGATAGCGCGCTCAATTGGGGCCGCACCGCGCCATCTAGGCAAAAGCGAGGCGTGCACATTTATACATGCCAAACGAGGGAGTTGCAGCACCGCAGGCGGCAAAATCACCCCATAAGATGCAACTACAATAATGTCTGGAGCCATAGCCTGTAAGCTTTGCAAAGATTCTTCATCGCTAAAGCTATCGGCTAAACACAGCTTAAGACCCAGCTCATCGGCGCACTGTCTAACAGGAGAGGGAAGCTTATTCTTTCCTCTTCCCGATACAGCATCCGAACGTGTAAAAACACCAACGAGCTGCATATTGTCTGCTTTGCTAAGTGCAATTAATGAGGGCACCGCAAATTCAGAGGTACCCATAAAAACAATTCTGAGCATAAGAGTTCCCAAAAACGAAGAGTAGAGCGCTCGGCCACCAAGCAATCTGCCATCAACCACTCGGCCACCAAGCGATCTGTTGCCAAGCACTCGACCGCCAAGCAACCAGCTACCAAACGATCTGCTACACAGAAACTTGTCCAGGTACGGCCCCGGCAGCCTTGGCCGCCTTGTACTCCTCTAGCTTTTCGAGCCTCTCGACTATCGGAAGATGCTCAAGCATTGTAATGCCGTTGAGATGATCGATCTCGTGCTGAAGACAGCGAGCAAAAAAACCTTCGGCATCGATCCTAACTTCATTGCCCTCAATGTCGTATCCGGCTACGCTCACATCCTCACAACGTGGCACCATAACCTGAATTCCAGGGACAGAAAGACAACCTTCTTGATCCAAAACTTTTTCTCCCCTAGTACTTACAACATAGGGGTTTATCAAACAGATTAGATTCTTTTTGCCCTGGTCGTAATCAACGTCTATAACAACAATCTTTTTAGATATACCAACCTGGGGCGCAGCCAAACCGCAGCCTTTGCTGTCATACATGAGCTTAGCCATCTGCATGACCAAGGAATGCAAATCTGGTTCTGCTTCTATGTCAACATCTGCGCAGTGTCTGCGCAAAACTGGATTAGGAAGGGTAACAATTTCCATAAGCTTCTCTTTGCAAAACAAGGGGTATGTATTCGAAAAAGGATTTTACAGCGAAGAATCTACGGCAGGCTTAAGGATTTTGTATGGGTAGTGTTAGAACGGGTCAACCGGATCCACATCTACTTCATCCACTTTATGTTGTTGCAAGCATCGCTGCCGTTTGGCATTAAAAGAGGTCAACCGGATCTACATCTACTGCCACGCTGACCTTAGAATTGGTGCCATATGAGCGAATCACAGGGGCAATTAAAGCCGGTAGATCAGATCCTATCGGGCCTTTTACAAGTAGATGCCAGCGATATGTTCCCCTGAGCCTTGCCAAAAGACAAGGGCTTGGACCCACAAGTTCGAATTTGACTTGCGAGGCATCAGTGCATCGGGCACCACCGTTATTGCTAACAGCAGAGTTGGTAGCAACAGAACCGAGTGACTGCTCAGCAGAAGCGAACTCGGCAAGCCTTGCCTCCAGCTCCTTTCTAAGAGCCATAGCACTATTAGCCACGTCGCGCTCCACCTCGCCCCACAGCAAGATATTGGCCAGGCGCTTATACGGAGGCCAGCCAAACTCTAAACGAGCGGGAAGCTCCCCTTCTAAAAACATCTCCCTATTATGAGAAGCAGCAGCTCGGATTGCAGGATGTGTGGGCCAGTAAGTTTGAACAATCACCCTGCCATCGCGCTCAGCTCTACCAGCTCGGCCTGCCACCTGCTCCAAAAGCTGGAAGGTGCGCTCTGCAGCCCTAAAATCTGGGATCTTAAGAGTGGTGTCGGCAATTAAAACTCCCACCAAGGTCACATCGGGAAAATCCAATCCCTTGGCTATCATCTGCGTGCCTAAAAGAACTCCCCCATCGGCCGAGGCAAACTCGTTTAAGAGACTCTCGTGTGCACCCTTGGTTTTAGTTGTATCCGCATCCATGCGAATGATGGGAACATCGGGACCTAGCAAGGCTCTCAGCTGGTCGTGAGCAAACTGTGTACCAGGGCCAAGCTGGCGCAAATAAGGACTCCCACAATTTGGACATCTGGCCACAATTGGCTTGTGGGATCCGCAGTGATGGCACATCAAGAAGCCCTCGTATCCACGCCTGCCCTCATGAAATGTCATCGAAGTTGAGCACTGATCGCACTCGGGTACGAATCCGCACTCCCTGCAGAGCAAAAATGAGGCAAAACCGCGCCTGTTTAGCAAAAGCACAGCCTTTTCTTGTTTATCTATCGTCTCTATCAAAGCCTTTGACAAGGTGCGCGAGAGCATACTTCTGTTACCCGCTGCAAATTCCGCCCCAAGATCCACAATTTCTACAGGAGGCAGAGGCCTTCCAGCTGCTCGCTCCGGAAGAATCACTCGCTTGTACTGTCCCGTAGAGCAACGATGAAGGGTCTCGATCGATGGACTCGCGCTGCCAAGCACAAGTGCAGCTCCTCGCATTTTGGCAAGACGTTCAGCAACATCTCTTGTTGAATATCGAGGAGACGACCCCTGCTTATAAGTTGACTCATGCTCCTCGTCTATAACTATGAGACCCAGATCTTTCATTGGAGCAAACAGGGCCGACCTAGCCCCCACAACAAGCCTTGCTGTTCCATCTCGCAGCAAAGTCCACTGATCGTAACGCTCCCCATCCGAAAGCCTCGAATGAAGAACTGCTACCAAATCGCCAAAGCGCGATCTAAAACGCCCCACAGTTTGGGGAGTAAGCGAGATCTCAGGCACAAGCACACAGGCCGACCTACCGCTTTCGAGAACATGACGAATGGCCTGCAGATAAACCTCGGTTTTGCCAGAACCCGTAACTCCATCAAGTACAATCACATCGCCTCTACCTGCCTTGCAGGCCTCATCGATTGCACTTAGTGCCTCGCTTTGTCCAGGAGTTAGCGATTTGATGTCGTAGCTTTGCTTTGGAAGAGCTGTTGTTCCCCTTATGCGCCGGCGATGCTCAATGTGCACAATCCCCTTGGATTCCAAAGTTTTAAGCACCGAAGAAACTGAGCCTATCTCGATTCCCAGCTCAGCCACGCGCATCTCACCTGCCGATAAGGCCTCTATAACAGCGGCCTGCCTAGTGGCTCGCTTAGGGGCAACATAGTTTTTGCCCTCTTTAGTGAGCATGACCCATCTGTCATCGACCTCAGAGATCTTGGGAGCAACATATTCCCAGACATTGGCCTTGTTTTTGCGCATGCGGGGTAAAGCTCCGGGCGGCATTAGTAAACGAACAGCCTCGGGCAAGGTAGAGATATATTCTTTGGATATCCAAAGTGCTAGAGCTGCGCCGATCTCGTCAAAAAATGGCTCGCTTAGCACTTGTTTGATAGGGCGCAAATGAATGTCTCCGAACTCCCTTGGCAGGCGCTCGGAGACATGCATCACATAAGCTATTGCGGGTCTATGTCCAAACTCAAGTTCTACACACTGCCCCACAGACACATCTAGACCATCGGGAACAAGATAGCTAAAGGAACCGTCTAGGGCACGTGTTGGGATATCAACAACAAGCTCTGCAACCCTTATAAAAGCACTGGATTCCACTAGATTCCAAGGGCGGATCTTAGCTCATCAACCTTATCTGTGCGCTCCCACAAAAACTCAGGAAGCTCGCGGCCAAAATGTCCGTAATTGCTGGTTTTGCGGAAAATCGGGCGACGCAGCTGGAGGGTATCGATAATGGCACCAGGCCTTAGATCAAAGACTTCGCGAACAGCCTCTACAAGCTTTTCTTGGCCAAATTCCGAGGTGCCAAACGAATCAACATAGATAGATAGGGGCTGAGCCACACCAATTGCATAGGCAATTTGAACCTCACACTTAGCAGCAATTCCTGCTGCAACAATGTTTTTGGCAATCCATCGAGCTGCATATGCAGCAGAGCGATCCACCTTGGTAGCATCCTTGCCCGAAAATGCACCGCCTCCATGACGTCCCATTCCACCATAGGTATCAACAATGATCTTGCGCCCGGTAAGACCGGTGTCTCCCATGGGACCACCCACTACAAAGCGACCAGTGGGATTAACCAGCACATCAATCGAATCATCAAAAATTAAGCCCTCTTTCTCAAAAACTGGCTTGATAACGTTTTTGATAAAGTCGGGCTTCATCTGAGTCTGAATATCGATGCCATCGGCATGCTGAGACGAGATCAAAACGGTCTTAACACCAACAGGCTTGCCATCTTCGTAACGAACGGTCACCTGCGTTTTGCCATCTGGGCGAAGATAAGAAAGAGTGCCGTCCTTTCTAACTGCAGTAAGGCGCTCCGAGAGACGGTGTGCAAGATAAATTGGCATGGGCATTAAAGTCTTGGTCTCGTTGGAAGCATACCCAAACATCATTCCCTGGTCGCCTGCTCCCACCTTGTCGTACTCATCTGAGCCATCGTGTATGCCCTGCTGCACTCCATAAGATTCGTCCACTCCCATCGCAATATCGGGAGATTGTCCATGAATCATATTGATAACGGCGCAGGTATTGCAGTCAAAACCATAGGAGGCATCGTTATATCCAATGCTATCCACAACCTCGCGAGCTAAAGTCTGAACATCCACATTGGCCACAGTGCGAATCTCGCCACACACAGCAATGAGTCCGGTAGTAGTAAAAGTCTCGCAAGCTAGACGAGCATTAGCTGGGTCGGCCAAAACACCATCAGGCGAAACATAGGCTTGGCTTTTAAGTTCAGTTTCTTGTCTGAGAATCTCATCCAGCACCGCATCTGATATCTGGTCACAGATCTTATCTGGATGCCCTTCTGTAACAGACTCGGAGGTGAATAGATAGTTGTTAGGATTGTCATTAAGCCCCATCGAGTATCCTCCTATACGGTAGCTAAAAAACAGTACCGGGCTTGTGTTTCTGGGAACATACTACACTAAATAATATGATGGCCCAGATTGCCAACGGCCAAGAAATGCCACATAAGTCATTCATATGCAACTTGCAACCGAGAATCTTCATCTAAGGTTATTTAGCTGCAAGTTAGCTGCAAAGTTACGACATAATGAGCGGCATAACGAACGACATAGAGAGACACGGGAACTGGGAATAAGAGGAACTGGGAGCGCTTAATGGTGTCAAATCTTGAGGCCAACATCGAGGCCAACATCGAGGCCATTGCCCGCTATTTTGCACAAGGTGAATCCTGCGAAGGCCAACGAAAGCTTGGTCTTGAAGTTGAGCATTTTGTGGTCGATGCCAAAACGGAGCAGGTAATTCCCTATAGCGCAGCCGATGCCGCAAAATCTGGCATGTT
>CAZOMM010000025.1:1610-2678 GCA_964581165.1 uncultured Coriobacteriaceae bacterium | reverse complement strand
CTGCACTATCGCAGAACTCGAGAGCCGCTACACCAAGTTTAGGTCCGAGATTGACCCCATCCTAGAAGATATGGGCTGCAAGTTGGTTTCGCTAGGCTATCACCCAAGCGCTTGTGCCAAGGATATCCCCCTTATTCCCAAGCATCGCTACGAGATGATGGATCGCCACTTCTCTACTACTGGTAAGCATGGAATTTGCATGATGAGAGGCAGCGCATCGGCGCAGGTTTCTATCGATTTTAGTAGCGAGACTGATTGCATGGCAAAAATGAAGGCTGCCACAGCAATAGGCCCGCTAATTTACTTCTTATGTGATAATGCTCCAATTTTTGAGGGCGAGAGAGTTGGGAGCGCAGGAGGCAAGCTAGGCATAAAGGCTGCAAGTGGCTTAGACATTCCCAAGAGAATGGCTCGCACTGCAATTTGGGATGATGTTGATGCCGACAGATCAATGGTGGCGAGCTGCCTGTTTGAAAAGGATGCAGGCTATGTGTCTTATGCCAAGATGCTAATGAATAGGCCTCCAATACTTACTCTTAGAGATCCCGGTGACGACTCAACTGCGATTTTTCATGGCTTTAGCAAGGCATCCGAAATTTATGCAGACGGCTTAATGAGCACAAGCGAGATTGAGCATCTGCTGTCTATGTTTTTCTTTGATGTTCGTCTTAAGCAATATATTGAGATCCGCATGGCCGACTCTATGCCAGCCGAGTACAACTTGGCATTAGCTGCCCTGTTTAAAGGCCTTTTCTACTACAAAGACAGCTTCGAAGAACTTTGCAAAATGACTGCAGATGCCACAGAGCAAAGCATAGCTCAGGCTAAGGCTGCCTTGATGGAAGATGCTTACGATGCAGTGATTGGAAAGTGGACTTGCGCCGAGTGGCTCGACTCACTTATCAGCCTAGCCGATGAGGGTCTTAAGGTTTTAGAGCCTGCTGACGAAAGCCACTACCTCAAACCCTTGGCCAATCTAGTAAGCGCTAGGACGACCTTGCTTGATTTACAAGATTAGAAAGCGAGCATAAAAGATGGAGCTAAATAGCCCAGAAGATCAAAGCGGTA
>CAZOMM010000025.1:0-1510 GCA_964581165.1 uncultured Coriobacteriaceae bacterium | reverse complement strand
ACGACAAAATCGGCATGCGACAGCTCGAGATTGAATATGAGCAGATAGTCGAAGCTCTCAATGGAGACGAAGAGGGCCGCAAGGCAGCCGATAACTACATGCGCTCCTCCACAGCTATTTATAAAGGTGAGATTATCGAGATAGGTTTTATCCCTAAGCTTATAGACGAGTCCACAATGCGTCACATTGATTGGATTCAGCAGACTACTTATCGCATCCTCCAAAAAGTCATAGCTCGCTTTATGAGGGATGCTGAATATCGCAAGCTCTTTGCTTTTTCTAAGGAGCTGGAACATCTAATAATGCTTCCCAGTGGTTATGACTGCGATATTCCAATTGGGCGCTTTGATATCTTTTTGGATGAGCGTAGCGGCGATTTTATGTTTTGCGAGTTTAACACCGATGGCTCCTCTGCCATGAACGAAGACAGGGAAAGCGCCAATGCCTTAGCTTTAAGTCCTGCATTTGCCGAGATGCGTAAAAAGCATAGCCTTGCTGCTCAAGAGCTATTTGATGGCTGGGTAGATGCCTTCATGGATATCTACAGCGGATACAACAAGCGTGTGGAGAATCCACAAATGGCAATTATCGACTTTGAGAACAGCGCTGGCCCCCAGGAGTTTGCTGAGTTTAAGCGCCGTTTCGAAGCAAAGGGGATGCGCACGCGCATAGTCTGGATGCACGATTTGGAGTACCGAGAAAGCTCGACATCAAGCAATGGAGAAGAACTTCCTGCTGGTCTTTATACCCACGATGGGACCCATATAGATCTTGTTTATAGGCGAGCTGTAACTGCCGATGTAATGGATGCTCTGGAGGACAAAACTTCTAAGGCAGAAACCGAGGGCGCAAAGGCCATGGTCAAGGCTTATGAGCGTCAAGAAGTTTGTTTGATTGGATCTTTCCGCACTCAAATTGCCCACTGCAAGCAGGTGTTTAGAGTGCTTCATCACCAAATGACAAGCGAGATTTTAGATTCTGACGAGCAGGACTTTGTTAAAAAGCATGTGCCTGCAACAAAATTTTTGATCCCCGAAGAGGCTGATATAGAAGAGATCATTGCCAACAAAGACAGGTGGATCATAAAACCAGCAGACAGATATGGATCTAAAAGCGTCTATGCCGGGCGCGATCACGAACAAAGCAAGTGGGAAGAGCTGGTAACTGCTAGCGTTGGTAGCGATCACATTGTTCAGGAATATTGCGAGCAATATCCCACACCCAACTGCATGCCCTATCCACCCAAGGAACCCATCGAGGATTGGAACAACCTGATAGGCTATTACAATTACGGCGGTAAACTTGGCGGATTATTCAACAGAGCTGGTAGAGCTGGAATTATCGTGGGATACGCAGGAGGAATCACAGTTCCTGCCTTTTTAGTTGACTTTGATCCTGCAACAACACCAATTGGTGATGTTAGAGCCCGTGAGATTTAAACGGTTTAACATGAGAAGGATTTGAGTCATAAATGCAAGGGGGTAAAAGTTGCAACCGGATATTAACGCGG
>CAZOMM010000024.1:19658-26438 GCA_964581165.1 uncultured Coriobacteriaceae bacterium | reverse complement strand
GATGCGGGTGTCATCACCATCGGAACACATGCGGCAGCTGAGCCGACGGCCTATTATCTGGGCCTGGACAACACCACCTGGCGCGCATCGTCTGCGAGTAACTCCAGCAGTTATAGCTCCGCGCTTACCGACCTGCGTCTGGGTGTTTTTGGTTCCAGCATGAACGAGTATGCCGATAACTACCTGTGGAACCAGTTCTACAACCTGTGGGCAGCTGAGAATGGTGAAGAGCTCACTGAAGATGTGCCGGTTGATGATGGTAGCAACCCCTTTAGCGCTGGTGGCATTGCAACCATTGAGACCTATCCCGACATTCTGCTGAGCATTAGCGGTACGGGCGATAGCTCTTATGCTGCCTTGATTGGGGCATTGGCCGTGAACAACGACGACGATCCGGATAACGATTACAATCCGCTGCTCGTGCCCTATGTTGGGACGAACTTCGTCACCTTTATCAACACCACCTACAACGTGGCAGCAGCTGCTGACGAGATAGCGGCCAGCACCGGTTATCAGAGCCGTTACGTTACGAGTGGCAGCTATGAATCTGCTACGGCCATTGCAGAGGCCTACGAGGACTTCTATCAGGGCAGCCAGTGGTACATCCTGAGCCAGATTGCTGCGGGGAATACCACGCGCAAGAGCATTGCCTATGTGTCGTCATATGATACTTCTGCGAGCACGGTAACGCTTACCGCAACAGATGCGAGCGAATTTGGTGCCTGCGGCGGCGCTGGTCGTCCGGGTGAGGCCATCCGCAACGTTACCGATAACGTGGTTGAGGATCTTGAGAGCTACAGCTCTTCCACCACCTCCTACACCGTTACCTTGGCTGAACTCGTAGAGCTTGATCCCGATTACATCATCTTCGCTTCCTCTGGTGGCGGCGGTGGACAGGGCGGCGGCTCTACCTCTGGTACTGCTGCCGAGCTTGAGACGGCGCTTGAAAGCACTGACATCAGTGATGCTGCCTTTATCACGGGCAACCCCAGCAGTATCGTTGTACTGAACAGCAACTCCTCTGAGTCTGCTATCTATATCGCCTACTACCTAGGCTTCATCTACGAAGATATCCTAGGTATGAGCGACATGCTGGCTTGGTACTATCGCAACCTCTTCCATGTAACGGAGGACAATGTAGGTAACGCCATCAGCATTACCTGCGCTAATATCTCTGTTCCTGAGGGTTCTACGCTCACTGGATTCAGCGAGAACTACAGCGCTGATCTGAGTGCAAAATTCGCCGAGGGTCGTGCGTATTACGAGGCTAATGAGGCTTCAATTGTTGCTGAGTGGCCGAACCTCATGAGCAACGACTATTACGAGAACAACATTCTCATCCAGCTGACGGAGGACAATGTAGTAGTCCAAGGTGTCGGTAACTATGAGTCGACCTCAACCGATCGCGAGACAGGCGAAACAACCACCACCACAAGTGAGGGTGTCTTTGCAACAGTCGTATATACCGACGAGAACGGCGAGAGCACGACCCTGACCGAGTGGAGCGACTACACCTACACCTACGAGGTTGTGGAATTTGCTGAGGGTGTAGAGACAGACATCCAAGTTGGCGCAACAGTCTATTCCATACAATACCCTGGCACCTATATCATGCATTTGGAAGGTGCTACCAACTACACTGGAAGTGTTGACATCACCGTCACTTATGATGGTGTCGAAGTTACTAGCGAAAGCGACGTTACTCGCGTTTATGGCGAGAACCGTTATGAGACCATGGCTGCTTTGGTGGCCGAGGGCTGGACTAGTTCAGACACTGTAGTGCTGGTTTCCGGTGAGAATTGGCCTGATGCCTTGTCTGCTTCTTCGATAGCTGGTCTCTATGATGCTCCAGTTATTCTGACCAATAGCACTACGCTAACGAGTGATGCAAGCGAGGCAATTGCTTATCTTGGAGCAAGTCAAGTCATCATTGTGGGTGGTACAAGTGCGGTAAGCTCCTCAGTTACTGCCGCGTTGCAAGACCAAGGTTTGAGCGTCTATCGTCTGTATGGCAATAACCGCGTGGCAACCTCCCTTGCGGTATACACCGCTGGTATTGGAAGCTGGGGCGACACTGCTATTGTTGCTTCTTCTACTAGCTTTGCAGACTCCTTGTCGATAAGCCCCTATTCATACAGCAACAATGCTCCCATTTTCTTGGTGGGTGACGAGTTGACAGACGAGCAGTCTGAGGCATTGAGGAATTTCTCTAATGTGATTATCGTTGGTGGTACGGCTGCTGTGAATGCGAATGTTGCATCGTCCATTGGAAGCTTGGGCGTAAGCGTTAATCGCATAGGTGGTAGCGACCGCTACGAAACCTCCCAGCTGATTGCTGAGTTCTGCATTAATAACGGCATGACCACCGACTACGTAGGGATTGCCTATGGCGGAAACTATCCTGATGCCTTAGCCGGTGCGGCGTTCTGCGGTTTAAACAACTCAGTACTACTTCTGGTTAACGATACTCATTACACTCAAGCTGCTTCGGTTTTGAGTAACAATACAGTAGGTACTTTGTATGTAATGGGTGGCACGTCTGTTGTCGGAGAGTCTATTGTTAATGCTCTGGAGGATGTGCTCTAAGATCAAAAACAAAACTTAGGTGTATGCCTTCCTTACACCTGAGGTATCTAATCAACACAGGGGCTGTCGCGCTACGCAGCAGCTCCTGTGTTTTCGTTGAGAGGAAGAAAAAGGGGAAGAAAAATGCGCAACAGAGCTAATACACATAAGTGCTACAAAGATGCGGCATTGGTTTTGCTTCGCATTTTCCTAGGGTTTGCTCTAGTTTTCTCTTGTTTCCCAGCGACTGCCTTTGCACAAGAGGATAGTTCTCTTGCAGAAACTGAAGTTTCTAACGAAGAGACCTTGGGCGAAGTAGGGGATGTCTTAGAAGCTGGAGAGACCAACTCCGAATCAGATACTAATTCGAATTCCGCGCAGGAGCTAGCAAACACTGAGTTTGTAGCAGAAGAGATAGCTCTTTACAATTCGATAAGCCTAAGCCTTGAGCCTTCGAGTACTTTTAGTCTAGAAATCTCGGGGGTAGAGGTATCCTTCCGAGTTTCGGCCGAAGGGGAGGTATTCGTTGAAGGTGATGTTGAAGCTCAAACTCCTGCCATCGACTCCTCTTTTGAAGGTTCGCTCGAAATTCCCGAAGAGGTAGTTTATGAGGGCGAGAGCTATCGGGTAGTGGGTATTGGCGATTATGCATTTTATGATTGTGCGGGCCTTGAGCAGATAAGCATTCCCGAAGGTGTTCTCAGCATAGGCACGCGTGCTTTTTACCGTTGCGAGGCTTTAAGTGAAATAGATTTGCCTGAAACCTTGGAAGAAATAGGGGCTGCTGCTTTCTTTCGTTGTCGTTCCTTTACGTCGCTGTATATTCCCGCTAGCGTAAAGATCATCGGCGCAAATGCCTTTCAGATGTGTGATGCGGTAGAAACACTGACATTTGATGAGGACTGTGTGCTTGAATCTATTGGTGCCTATACATTTGCATGCTCCGCATCCTATCCGGGGTCTTTGACTTATGTGGAGTTTCCCGAAGCTGATACCATTCCCAACTACTGCTTTCAGTACCAGACCAATCTAGTTACGGTAAAGTTTCGCGGAGAATCTTACGAGCAGATGGGCCAAGGGGCGTTCGCTAACTGTACTGGCCTGCAATACATCAGTATTCCGGAACTCACCGATACCTCTGCTCCCTTCCGCATCAGAGCCTTCTATGGCTGTACTGC
Source organism: uncultured Coriobacteriaceae bacterium (assembly GCA_964581165.1). Lineage (GTDB taxonomy): Bacteria > Actinomycetota > Coriobacteriia > Coriobacteriales > CADBOM01 > CAZPAN01. Next base: position 22,695 of record CAZOMM010000024.1, on the reverse strand, counting down.
ACTTACCGATGTTATTTGGCTTGCCGATGCCGATGGTTATGCAATCAGTACTGGTTCTGTTAGTCAGTCGGATCATCCCTTTTATGGTTGTACATCAATTACCAATGTAGTTAGCTGGGGAACGCGCTGGGATTATTCGAGTGGCTATGGCTCGGGAGGAGGCTCTGTTTCCTCAGATGCGGACTCCTCCTATCCTTACACAGAGGCCGAACTGCACTACTACTACAACGTGAGCTTCTATGGGAGTCTGTCCGATGCCGAATCGGGCAGCAACGTGCTTGGCTCTGCACGTCTGCGTGACGATGTGAGCATTCTGCAGATCAATACCAGCAGTTTCGAAGAGGGACAGATCTACGACGATGGAGGAGCTGTACCGTCTTTGGATGACGAAGAAGCTTGGCTGTTTGAGGATGGGCTTGTGGTCGATGACACCATCAGCGAGTCCTGCTATGCCTACAAGGGCAGTCTCTTTGATTTAGCATCTGCTCAGATTAGTTTTTCTCAAGATCCTTACTACTACAACGGTGCGAGCATAGATGTGGAATTTACTGTTACCTCTGCCAAAGGAACAGAACTCAGCGAAGGTACAGATTTCACAATCGTAAGCATAGTTATGGATGACGTGTCCTATGAGCTGGACAATATATCGCTTGTGGGAGCCTACACCTTAAGCATTACGGGGGCAGGTAGCTATACGGGAAGCAGCTCGGCGATCTTTAATGTTGAGTATGCTGCGATAGAAGAAACCGTCTACGAAGGTGATGATATAGCTGCCGTAGCGGCATCGGTGTCGAGTGCGCTGTACGACTCTTCTTCGCTTACGACGGTGCTTTTGGTTCCTACGGACTATCCCGAAATTGCCCTAGTAAGTTCGGTTTATGCAGCACAGCTGGGATGGAGCGTATTGTTTGTAGAAAAAGATGCGCTGCCAAGTGATACTGCTACCGAAATCCGACGTATGCAATCTACGCAGGTGATCGTTGTAGGTTCATCTAGCCTAGTTGATAACGATGTAATCACCACCATATCCTCGCTTTCGAATCGACCGAGCGTGTCGCGTATCAATGCAAGTGACAGTGCCGAAGCGGCGTATCGGCTTTGGCTGCGCCTTGGGTCTGATGCAGGTTTGAGCGATGCTTCTACGGTGTATCTGTGTGCAAGCAACGATGCTGCTTCTGCGGTGAGCGCCTATGCGGCTCAGGCTGGCATCCCTCTTCTCTTCTGTGAGGAAAGCGGCCAGGTAAGTGCCCAAACACGCAGTTTGTTAAAGACCAGCTCCTTCGAAAATATGGTGGTGGTGGGAGGCACAAGTTCTGCCGCTCAGACCCTAAGCAGCATTGTGGGCAGGTCTTCTACCCAGTATTCAGTTCTTGCCTGTGATGGGGGCGACGATTTAAGCATAGAGATGGTCGAGCGTATGGAAAACGAAGGCCTGTGCGAGACCAGCGAGATGGAAGTAGTGGTGGCAGGGCTGGGTGACGCGGCAGGTAGCGCCTGTGCTGCCTTGCTTGCAGCATCGTTGAATACCGTGATGCTGTTGGCTGACAATGACGAGGCCGGAGAGACGCTTGTTGACGATTACCTTAGCTCGCGCATGAATGAAATATCGAGCATGATTTTTGTGGGAACCGAGGATGGGCTAAGCTCCTCTACTCGACAGACGCTGCTTAATGTGTGGACCTTGCTAGGTTTTGAGATTGATAGCATGCAGATAACACGTCTTGCCGGCTCTGATCGCTATAAAACTATGGCTTCTATTGTGTCCGAAGGTTGGACTAGCAGCCGGGTTGCGGTCTTGGTGTCAGGCCAAAACTGGCCCGATGCCTTGGCGGCTTCTGCTTTGGCGGGCTTGTACGACGCGCCGATTTTGCTTACCAATACTAACTCCTTGTCAAGTGAGGCGCGCAGTACCTTGAGCTCACTAGGCGTGACGCAGGTCTATATTGTGGGGGGCACAGCTGCGGTGTCGGCTGCGGTGGCAAGCCAGGTGTCAGCGATGGGGATTAGCTGTACGCGGATATATGGCGACAGTCGTGTTGAGACCGCTCATGAGGTTTATTCTTTTGGCGCAGATCAGTGGGGCGATACAGCCTTTGTTGCTACGTCTCAAAATTATGCCGATGCTCTGTCGGCCTCTTCGGTTGCATATTCGCAGCAGGCTCCTGTCTTTTTGGTAGGTGACGAAGCTCCCGATTGGCTCTACGATGCCTTGTCTGGATTCTCGAACATTGTTGTTTTGGGTGGCACGGCTGCAGTGAGCGAAGAGGTGGTTTCTTCGCTGCCCCAAACGTCTACCATTACGCGTTTGGGAGGATCCGATCGCTACGAGACTTCGCGACGCATTGCTGAGTATGCAATTTCGCTTGGTCTAAGCACGACCGCTGCCGGTGTAGCATCGGGTCTGAACTTCCCCGATGCCCTTGCGGGTGCAGCGCTGTGCGGACTCAATGACGCAGTAGTGCTACTTGTAAAGGACTCCTCTACAAGGGCTCTTACGGTTTTATCGGCTCATCCAAGCGAGCAGCTGTATATCTTTGGAGGTACCTCTGCGGTTTCGGCGAGCATAGAGGAGTATCTAACTGGATAATGTGGGCCTCTGACAAGCTCATGTTAAGCCATCGTTGAGATAGGCAAACTAGAAGCGTTCAACAACGATAGACTCTCGACAAAGGGTGCGCAGAATGCCGGCGCTGGCGAGTTCCGCAGCGAGCGAAGCTAACTAGAAAAGTCTTTTTAAAACTAAGTTCATACAAATAAAAGCGTGTTTGGTAGGACTGAGAGGGCGAACGAGGACTGTCTGAGCCCAGCGCGGCTTCTGCGCACCCACCCGGCACGTCTACGCCTGTGGTGCGTCTGTCGCCGAAGCTACAACTATCACTGTGTCTGCTCTCATGTTAGGCATAGACGAGATGCGTTTGATCTCGCCGCCAGTACCCACATGCAGATAGGCCTCCCGCTCGATCTTTCCACCATTGGAGTTAACAAAGTCGCGAAAGTCTAGCAGCGTTGTGTGGTGAATATTGGGGGTTTCGTACCA
>CAZOMM010000024.1:0-19558 GCA_964581165.1 uncultured Coriobacteriaceae bacterium | reverse complement strand
GGGATGTCGCGAGAAGCTGTGGCTATCACCTCGTCCTCGTCGATGTCCACGCCATAGACAGTGCAGTTGAGATACGCTCTTAGCCAATCGAGCAGCAGACCGTCGGCACAACCTAGGTCTAAGACACGTGATCCACTCGAGACGTTTTCAGAAATTGCAACAAGATCGGGTCTTGAGTCTATCGACTTATGATGCCTAGTGTGTGTTGGCTCATCATCGGCTGGGCTATCTCCCAAAAAAGCTCTCAGGTAACGAGACTGTTTGGGTACTTCTAACAAAAATGAATCATGGCCAAAGGGGTATTCTAGCTCGGCAAATGTGGTTTCGACCCCAGCTGCTGTAAGGGCGTTTAGCAAATCGCGCGTTTGATTGGTTGGGAAGAGCCAGTCCGAATCAAAGGACAGCAACATCATTTTTACGGGAGAATTTGCAAAGCGTTTGGTAATTCCCTCGCAGGAATGACAAAGCGAGAAGTAATCGATGGCCCTAGTAATGTAGAGGTAAGAGTTAGCATCAAAGCGATCCACAAATTTGTAACCCTGATGGTTTAGGTAGCTCTCGACCTGAAACTCCCGATCCATCGTAAAGCCGGGCTTATCTCCCATAAGTTGCCGCCCGAATTTACGATTCATCGACTCCTCGCAAAGGTAGGTAATGTGTCCTATCATCCTAGCAATTGCTAGGCCATGAGCCGGTGGATTGGCAGGATCGTACTGACCGTTTTTGAAGAGTGGGTCGTTGATGATTGCTTTGCGGCCGACCTCGTTAAACGCAATGGATTGGGCCGATGTGCGCCAGGTGCTCGCAATTGCAATGCATCTATTTGCCATCTCGGGGAATTTTTTGGCCCAAACGAGAGTTTGCATTCCTCCTAGTGAGCCTCCGATTACAGCAACCAGTTGCTCGATTCCCAGCTTTTCGAGGAAGCGCTTTTGAACCACCACCATGTCTTTTACGGTAACTACAGGAAAGTCCATTCCCCAGCGCCTGTCTGTGCCAGGTATTTTAGAAGAGGGTCCGGTTGAGCCGGAGCATCCTCCCAATACATTGGCGCAGACCACAAAATACTTGTCGGTATCGATGGCCTTGCCAGGCCCTACAATGCGATTCCACCAGCCCTCGCGAAATTCTCCTTCGCGGTAAGCATCGGCAACATGCGAATTTCCTGATAGTGCATGCTCTATGAGTATTACATTGTCTCGCTGAGCTGAGAGCGTTCCCCATGTGTCATAGGCTACTACTGCCTGCGGCAGAGTCTTGCCAGAAGAAAGTGTGATCTGCTCGTCTATGAGCATATTGCCCGAAAAATAGGGTGTTTGCGCAACCCTGAGCCTATATTCTTGTTCCTCGGCCGAAAGCCCATCCAAAGAGAGACTTGCGGCCTCAAGTTTGCTTTTGTCTGTCATTATCAGCTCCGCATGATGCAATTGCGTGATTCAATTGCGTGTTGCAATTGGAAATCTCGGCTTTTTACAGAAATATCCACTTGCTTTAAAGGTGCAAAATTTAAATGTGATAGTAGGGAAGACTTATCTCGCATGTGCGAATCCCCGGTTTATCTGCATGTTATCATTGCGCGTATGGTGCAAGTCTGCTCTACTGCTCAACATTAAATGCTTTTTCGATAAGCGAATAGCTTTAAGCTGACGGGATTGCTTTGTGCGGTATTTCTTGCACAGGAGTTCTTGTGCGAGAGTTCTTGTGCGAGATTTTGCCTGTGGGATTTGCAGGAGTTTTTAATGGACTTGCAAAGCGTAAACATAGGAGTGATAAAGATATGTCCGAAAATGATATGTCCGAAAATCCGCTTGTGGGAGTAATTATGGGTTCTGCCTCTGATGATGAGGCTGTACGTCCCTGCATCGAAACTCTTGAGAAGTTTTCTGTGCCCTACGAGAAGATTGTGGCCTCTGCCCACAGGGCACCGGATAAGGTTGCAGCTTGGGCCTCGGGTGCAGCCGACAGAGGCATTAAGGTGATTATTGGAGCTGCTGGCAAGGCAGCTGCTCTGCCAGGCGTTGTGGCTTCTCACACAACTTTGCCAGTAATTGGCATTCCTATTAAAACCAGCGATTTGGGCGGTATGGATTCGCTCCTCTCGATTGTTCAGATGCCAAAGGGTGTTCCTGTGGCAACGGTGGCTATAAATGGCTCGATGAATGCCGCACTTCTGGCAATCCAAATCCTTGCCCTTTCTGATGCCGAGCTTGCCTCTGCATTCGCTAAATACAAGCAAGAGCAGGCAGGTTAAAAATGAAGGGTCGATCACGCAGACATCGATCGGACAATCGCTCCGACGATGGTTCCCCCTATCACAGTCGCAGCTTTGATCGTAGCGGCTCTAGTCGCCGCATCTCTGATCGCGGCGCTTCAGATCGCGACAGCTCTGGTCGTGGTGCCTCAGATCGCGACACCTCCGACCGTGGTGCATTCGCCTCTTTTGTAGCTACAATCGCTGAGTTCTTTGCTGCTAAGTTTGGCGGCAAGCGGTCTTCGATCAGCGAAGAAGAAATCAAAAATCTCGTTAAAGAGCACGACGATCTTCTCGACGAAGAAAAACGAATGATTGGCGAGATTTTTGACATGGGCGACACTGTGGCACGAGAGATTATGGTTCCACGTGTCGACATGGTGGTAGTAGAAGACACGATGACTGTAATTCAAGTGATAAGGCGCATGCGTGAGACCGGTTTTTCGCGATTGCCGGTTTTTCAGGGCGATCGTGACAAGATTATCGGCATAGCCATGGTCAAAGATCTCTTAGAGCCACTGATGAGCGATCGCGAGAACGATCTGGTTAGCGCTTATATACGAACTCCGGTTTTTGTTCCCGAAACAAAGGATATTCTTCCGCTGCTTAGCGAGATGCAAAGCGAGCACAATCAGATGGTTATTGTGGTTGATGAATATGGGGGAATCGCCGGTCTCCTCTCTGTAGAAGACATTGTGGAGGAGATTGTGGGCGAGATTGCCGATGAATACGATCCCGATCGCAAGTTTGTTACACGCATCTCTGATACTGAATGGGTGGTCGATGGCAGATTAGCGGTTGCCGACGCAGTGCTCGAGGGGATACCTGTTGAGGAGTCTGACGAGTACGACACCGTGGCTGGCTGGCTTATGGATGCGATCGACGGCATTCCCTCGGTGGGCGATAGCTTTGAGCTTGGACACTTAGAGGTTGTGGTGCAATCGATGCGCCACAAACGAATCTCTTTATTAAGGATTCGGCGGATTATCAGCTCTTTAATTGGAAAAAGCGCTCTTAACGGAGAACTTGAAATAATAGATGTACGTTTTAGAGATACTGCCTGCGATTTTAAGCTGAGCGTTTCTAAGAGATTAGAGAAAGCTCCAGAAGCTCTGATCGATCATGCAATTGCTGCTAGGCCAACGCTTACTCAGCATGCCTGCACCGATGAGGATGAAGAGCTTAAAGATATGAGCGTTCCTCATCTGATTGAGCATTTAGCAATTGACTACTTGGTTGAGTTTTCCAGAAATAATGGAACTGCTTATTCGGGTTACACTGTGTGGCTAGACAGGAAGCGAGGCATTTGTCGCGTCACGCTAAAATCACTTAATCATGCACAAACAGAGCAAGCAATGTCGGCGGCTTTTGACTTAGTTGCTGCTTATCTTACCGCTTAAAGATCAGCAGTGTTCAAAGTGATAGAATTGGCCGCAGTGCACCAAAGGGCCGTGGTATATCAAAGTGCGGCTATGTAGACTGTATAAACAGCCCATATTGTGGGTTAAGTTTTGGACAAATGTTGGGAGGATCTTACATGAACAAAGGCGGAGTTTTTATCGTCGGAGCTCTGATTGGCTTTGCGGCAGGTGTCCTTATAGCACCAAAGTCTGGAGCAGAGACTAGGGCAGACGCTGCTGGCTTTGCTCGCGATATCGTGGGTCAAGGTCAAGACTTTTATCAGCAGGGAACACAGCGCTTTAAGACTTCGGCTTCGTCTGCACGTTTCAATGGTGAGCAGGGCAACGATCAGCTCCAAGCTAAGATAGATGCTGCTCGCAAGATCATTTCCGAGCAGGTGGCCCGTAATGCAGAAGCTACTAGAAAGGCCACAGAAGAGGCGGCTGCTCAGGCGGACACAGTTGAGGTTGAGTCTACGTCCGAAGTTGACGAGTAGGCTGTCAATACTTAGAGAGCTTAGAGCAGAAAAAACACCCGGAACGTCAAGCATTCCGGGTGTTGTTATTGGTGGTGTGCCGAGCAGTTCGGTCCAACTACTCGACTTAACACTTAACACTTTGGCCGATTAGTTGAGTCAAGTAGCTGAACCCAACAGTGCTTCCAACAGTGCTTCCAACAGTGCTTACATCAAAGCTTCTTCCAAATCCTGAAGCATAACGTCTAGTGCAGTGATTCCACCTTCAGCGGTGTACCAAATTGCTGGATTGGACATATAGATAATGTTGCCGTTTTGATAAGCAGTGGTGCCCATCACCAGCTCATTTTCTACAACTTCTTGGGCAGCATCTGCGCCATCGCTGCCAATTGCGGCATCACGGTTCAATACAAAGATATACTCAGGATCCATCTCTACGATTGTCTCGAAAGAAACCTCGTTTCCGTGCGTGGAGGTAACTTCGTCGGATGCAAGGTTGGTAAATCCAACTTCGTTTCCGATAAGGGAACAACGTCCATCGTTACCAAGAACATTTACACTTCCGCTGGTGTACAAAGAAACTAGAGCGGTATGACCTTCGGATATCTCAGACAGAGCAGAAATGCGCGAGTCAAATTCTGCCATGAGATCAGCAACCTGATCCTCGAGTCCAAACATAGAGGCAATAGAGGTGGCATTGTCGTTTACGCTTTGCACAACACCCTTGTCAGAATCGACGCTTAGATAAATCACAGGCGCGATCTCGCTCAGCTCGTCATAGCTCTCAGAGAGTCTTCCTCCAATAAAGATCACATCTGGTTCGCATTCCATTACGGCTTCAAGATCGGCCTCTCTAATGGTGCCTAAATTTGTGACATTTTCATCTTCGGAATAGCTGGCAAGATAGCTCACTCCGGTAGAGGTTGAGCAGCCAACCACTCTATCGCCAAGGCCAAGATTGTCCAAGATATCTAGAGCTGCCAAATCCATGACGGCAATTCTTTCCGGATCGTAAGGAACCTCTAAGCTAATAAGCTCAGCATTTCCGTCATAACATTCGATTGTGATTGTTTCTGGATTTGAGGCTTCGTCGCTTGAATCGTCTGTACTAGAGCATCCTGCAAGCCCAAATACTAGGCTTAACGCTGCCGCTGTGGCAGCAATAGCAAGCATGATTTTCTTCCAGCTATGTCCTGTGATTGTTTGCATGTGTTAATCTCCTTCTTGTCTGTGTCCGGTGTTCGGGTCTGTGGATTGAGCCCCTCTGGCCCGGGCCGGATGCGGATTCCAAACTTTTGTCAGTAATAAATCGACAAAGGTTTGCCTTCGATTTGGAGTATCTCAAATTCAACTCCGTAGATTTCTGACAGCGTTTCCTTGGTCATCACCTCCTCAACGGTGCCATATTTCACGATCTTTCCGTCCCTAAAAGCACAGATATAGTCGGAATAAAAAGCCGCATAGTTAATCTCATGCAAAACCAGTACCACGGTTTTGTTGAGTTCATTGCATAAGCGGCGCACAATTTTCATCATGTTGGTAGCGTGATAGATGTCGAGATTGTTGGTAGGCTCATCGAGTAAAACGTACTCGGTGTCTTGAGCGATCACCATCGCAATATAAGCCCTTTGACGCTGACCTCCCGACAGCTCATCAATAAAGTTGTCAACGTATTCCTCTAGCTCCATATACCCAATAGCACGATCGACAATCTTCTCGTCTTCGCGCGTTAGATGGTTGCCCGAATAAGGAAAGCGCCCAAAGCTCACAAGCTCGTGTACTGTGAGCTTCATTTGCACATTGTTGCTTTGTGTAAGAATGGCTAGGCGTTTGGAGAGCTCTTTGCTCTTCCAATTTGAGATGTCCTTGCCATCAAAGTTAACCTCTCCACCATCACGTTCTATAAGTCGCGAGATTATTCCCATAACTGTAGATTTACCCGCGCCGTTAGGGCCAATAAGTGAGATCACTTTGCCTCTAGGTAGCTCAAAGCTAACTTCGTCTACAACTGTTAGATCCCCGTAGCGTTTTACGAGGTCGTTTACTTGCATCCATTTCCTCCAAGCTTGCTTTTACCCAGTAGTTTTATGCTCGCTTAGCTCTCAGCAGCAGGTAGAGGAAGTATGCTCCTCCACCTATCGTTATAAACACACTTACGGGCACGTTGTACGAGAAGACGTGTTCAACAAGCAACTGCCCCAACACAAGAATGATTACTCCAAACAGTGCCGAGGCTACTATGAGCTGAGCATGTCTAAATGTTTTGAGGAATTGTCTGGCCAGATTGGCAACTATTAGTCCCAAAAACGATATAGGTCCCACCATCGCTGTAGCCACAGCGATGTACAGCACTACGCCCAAAAGTAGACGCTTAATGGTTCTGTCGTAATCGACTCCCAGATTGATTGCCTGGTCTTTACCCAGAGTAATTACATCGAGTAGTGCCAAGTCGCGCCGTAAAACAAAAGCAATTCCAAAAAGCATAATCACAGCAAGGACCATGATCTCGGCGTTGATATTGCTAAAGCTTGCTACCAGACTGTTGAGCAAGGTGTCGTACTCATTGGGATCCATGACTCTAATGAGAGTCGATTGGATCGATCCAAAAAACGAAGTGAGTACTGTTCCAATTAGCAGTACATATAAAACGTTGTAGTTGGTCTTTTTAAAGAGGTAACTGTACAAGAAGGTTGCTACCACTCCCATTATCAAAAGATCAACTACAAACGAGAGATTTGCATTTGTGGCAAAGATGCTGCTCATGCCTACAAAGAAGAACACTGCCGTATGAATGAGAGTGTAAAGGGCGTTCATGCCCAGTAGGCAAGGAGTAACGATGGTGTTATTGATGATGGATTGAAAAACTATCGATGCTCCGCCAATTGCAAAGGCTGCAATAAACATTGCAATTAGCTTGGGAATTCTGATGTGCATCGAATAAGCAAAGAGTGTGGAATTGCTAAAGTTGACATCCACAATTAGATAGGCCACGGCAGCTACGAGCGAAATAACAGAAATTACCGCGATTTTTTGCATGTTCTTGTGGCGAGCAATCTCGCCATGTCGAGCCTTGGGGGGATTGCCAATAGCGACTGCACCGCCTGTGATTTTGTCCCGCATCTAAATCACTCCGTTCCAGCGCCGGTACTGGCATCTGCACGACGCACCTTACCTGCAAAGATGCTTGATATTGGACCAGTTGGACGAATGGCTTTGCGTCCATGCTTTAGCCGATAGAGAAGAAGAACTATAAAAATCAGACTGCCAACGATTCCAACAATCAATTCGATTGGCAACTCATAAGGAGCGATTACTGTGCGGGCTAAAAGATCGCATAAAAGTACGAATATGGCACCAAAAAGTGCTGTGTCAGCCAATGTTCCCCTAATATGATCACCCTTAAACATGGCAACTATATTTGGAACAATTAGACCAATGTAAGAGATACTTCCTACGGTAACAACAACGCTTGCGGTAATAGCGGCTGCAATCGAAAGCCCTCCAAACAAAACAAGGTTGTAATTAACTCCGAGATTTTTAGAAAAACCCTTGCCCATTCCAACGATGTTGAAATGATTGGCAAAGACAAAGGCGGTTATCACCAGTGGAACTGCCAGCCAAACCAACTCGTAATTTCCCCTGAGTACAAGCGAGAAGTGTCCAACTGTCCAGGTAGAAAGCGCTTGGGTCATCTCGTATTGATAAGCGAGAAAGTTGGTAATGCCGCTAATTACGTTACCGAACATAATTCCTACCAAAGGCACCATCACTACATCTTTGAATTGAATGCGTTGAATAAAGAGCACAAAGATCCAGGTGCCGGTAAGCGCAGCTGCAAAAGCCAGCAATGCACGACCCCAAAAACCAAGCGTTGGAATGAATATGAGGGCTATGAGTATCCCAAACTGAGCAGAAGAGATTGTGGCACCAGTGGTGGGCGAAACAAATTTGTTCATGCAGAGCTGCTGCATAATCAAACCAGCAACGCTCATGCCAATTCCGGTGCAAAGGATGGCCAACAGGCGCGGAAGCCTAGAGACGAGCAGGGTTTGAAGCTGGTTGAGATCTCCAGAAAGCAGCCCCGACAAATCCATGTCTAAAACTCCAACAAATAGCGAGGAAGTAGACATGGCAAGTAGTATTAAAGCCAAAATGATTGTGGATAGGTGCCTTTTGATGACAGTCTCCCTTCAGTAATGGAAACAAGCAACCCAAACTTGCTTCCATAATGTTTAGTTCTGGCTGCTCAGGCGTTAAGACACCTTGGCGTGATTGATAGTGAGTCGAGGCTAGGAATGCTTTTGAATAGCATTTTTAGCTTTAGCGATTTTTACCCCTAAGTTTGGCTAGCTGTCTTGGAACCTAGCTCGATGTTCGATGAGGTTAACATAATAATTAAGCTTGTTTAACATTATTTTTATGATGATTAGCCTCAATGGCGTTGTGTGCCCTTTTAAAGAGAGTGGATTTTAAAGTGAGGCTTTTAAAAAGAGAGGTTTCTAAAGGACGGGTTTTTAAAGAGTGGCCTTTAAAGAATGGCCGTTTCGGGTCGTCGAAGAGAGGTCTTTTAAGAGTGACCGTCTCGGGGCTTTTAAAGAGAGGCCGTTGTTTGTTGAGTGTTTCTATCATTGTCTATTTCAACCGTGCTTTGGCATAGAAAAAGCAAAAGAATGCATCCCGTTCGTATCCCGTTCGCAGGGGTAGTGTGCGCATTTTGCCTAGTGAATCGAAGCCATTTAATTGACGCTCTTAGGTGCGAAGCTTAAACTCAACAAGTTCGTTTTCATAAGGCCCCGTGAAAGTCGTATGGAAACTACGTCCAGATGTTTGTGGAGGAACTTTAAGTGAAAACTTACTATGCAAAGCCCGGAGAAGTTGAGCGCGAGTGGGTTCTCGTAGATGCCGAGGACAAAGTGCTAGGACGCTTGGCTACAGAGATTGCAACTATTCTTCGTGGCAAGAATAAGCCGCAGTATACACCCCATGTTGATGTGGGTGATTTTGTAGTGGTAGTTAATGCCGAGAAGGTTAAGGTTACAGGCCATAAGTTCACCGACAAAGAATACTACAGGCACAGTAATCATCCTGGTGGACTCAAAAAGGAAACTTTCCAGGAGGCTCTCGCTAAGCATCCAGAGCGCATCATCGAGCATGCGGTGTATGGAATGCTTCCCAAGAGCAGTCTAGGTCGTAAGATGTGCAGGAAGCTCAAGGTCTATGCGGGGCCCGAGCATCCGCACACTGCCCAAAAGCCCCGCAAGATTGAGCTGGAGGGCTAAAAATGGCAAATGAGGCAGTTTATTGTGGAACTGGCCGTCGCAAGAATGCAATTGCTCGTGTGAGGATTATGCCTGGAAGCGGCAAGGTCACCATTAATAAGCGCGACGGCATTGAGTACTTTGGACGCAAAGCCCTTCTTAACAGCGCACTCGCTCCATTTAAAGTTACAGATACGGTCAATCATTTTGATGTGGTGGCCACATGCAACGGTGGTGGAATTTCTGGACAGTCGGGAGCTTTACGTCTAGGAATTGCTAGGGCGCTGCTCGAGGCTGGCGATTACCGCGCCGATCTTAAGAAGGCCGGCTATCTTACTCGCGATGCGAGGATGGTTGAGCGCAAGAAGTATGGATTGAAGAAAGCTCGCAAGCGTCCTCAGTTCTCCAAGCGTTAATTTTTTGGATGCTTCTGCCGGCAAGCTGTTTATGGCAGGGCATCTAGCGAGAATCTAAGACGATGCGTGTAACGTTATAGAACCAAGAATTTAAAGGCGAAGGCCCGGTTGATGTGGCTTTCGCCTTTTGGCTTATTACAGGGGGCTCGTATGTCCAAGAGACTTTTTGGCACCGATGGAGTTAGAGGTATTGCTAACAAAGACTTAACTTCTAAGTTGGCATTTGATCTTGGACGAGCTGCTGTTCGCTTTTTGGGTCAAAACATCGTAATAGGCAGAGATTCTCGCAGGAGTGGATCTATGCTCGAGTCTGCCTTGGCTGCTGGAATCATGTCTAGGGGTGGCAAGGTTTTTCTTGCCGGCATAATCCCCACACCCGGGCTTGCTCTTGTTGTTTCTAAGGGAGATTACGATGCTGGTGTGGTGATTTCGGCCTCGCACAATCCTCCCGAGTACAACGGAATTAAGCTTTTTGATAGCGAAGGCTTTAAGCTCTCTGATGAACTCGAAGATAAGATACAGGCTTATATCGAGCAGGCTTGCCCCGTAGAAGAAGAGCCTTCTGGTCAAAGCATCGGCACAATGGAGCCCCTAAAAGATGCAGAGGAAATTTATATTTCTAATGCAGTTAGCGTGCTCGAGTCTCAGGGGATCAATCTAGAAGGTTTAAGGATTGTGGTTGATTGCGGCTTTGGTGCCTCATGTAAAACGACCCCCGAGGCTCTTCGTAGGCTAGGTGCCCATGTTTTTGCAATCAACGATATCTATGACGGCGATCGAATCAATGTTGCTTGTGGCTCTACAAATCTAAGCCAGCTTAAAAAACAAGTAGCTTTAGCTAAGGCCGATTTGGGCTTGGCTCACGATGGAGATGCCGATAGATTGCTGGCCGTTGACGATAAGGGCAACGAGATTGACGGCGATCAAATTGAGGCCCTGTGCGCAGTAGATATGCGAGACCGGGGGCTGCTCAACAACAACACCGTAGTATCAACTGCCATGTGCAATCTGGGTTTTCGCAAGGCGATGGAGCGCGAGGGTATTCAGTTGCAGACAACAGCTGTTGGCGATCGTTATGTGCTGGAATGTATGCGAAAAGGTGGCTTTGTTCTAGGTGGAGAGCAGTCGGGCCATATGATTTTTCTGGATCAAAACACCACAGGCGATGGTCTGCTTACAGCAGTGAATCTTTTGGCGGCTGTTAAAAGGAGCGGCAAGCCTATTGGGGAGGCTGTAAAGATTATGGAGCGCTTCCCGCAGTCGCTTGTTAATGTTCCAGTTTCTGACAAGGGGATTTTGGAGAGTTCACAAAGCGTTCAGCAAGCAATTGATGAGGCAGTCTCTGAATTGGGAGAGGATGGCAACATATTGGTTAGGCCATCTGGAACCGAGCAGTTAATCAGAGTGATGGTCGAAGCTGCTGATATGAAAACCGCAGAAGGTGTAGCTTCTAAGATCGCAGCCGTTATATCTGTGGAGGATGCGGTTGCTGCGGAGGATGCGGGTACTGAATAGGACGCGGGTGCTGCGAAGGGTGTGGCTACCGCACCGCAGAGGGTGTGGCAGTCGCATCGCAGAGGATGCGGCAACTCAGAATCATTAAGCTAGGGAGCTAGGGGTCTCCTCTGGCATCAATTGCAGCCAGCAAATATCCCGCCAGAGGTTTTAGTACCGAAACATCGGCACCACCTTCAGACGACGCAGCCGATCCAGAACTACCTGAACTGCTTGATTCTTCATCACTTCCACTGCCACTAGATGTTGTGCCATCCTGACTATCTAAATCAAGGTCAGTGTCTGTGCCGTCGTCAGAGCCATAGCTACTGCTTCCTGATGAGCTTGAACTACTACTTGAGCTACCCGATGATCTGCTACTCGATGAGCTGCTACTCGAGCTGCTGGAAGAGCTACTTCCTATACTGTTAAGTCCACTGGCCGCACTACTGCTATAAGGCGGATCGTCGGCTTCTTGAAACTCTTCTATTTCCATGCCCTCTAGCGCTGCAGTCATGTACTGTTTCCAAACTGAACAGCAGCTAGAACCGGTATTGCTCTGGATAACTCGTTCTTCTCGCGTTCCCATCCAAATTGCAGTGGACAGCTGAGGGGTATATCCACAATACATAGAGTCTCTGTAATTACTTGAGGTTCCGGTTTTGCCCGCCGAAACCTGCTCACTAAGTTGGGCCGATGTGGCAGTTCCACTGGTTACAACAGATTCGAGAACCTGGGTAGTTGCGTATGCTACCTCTGGCGTGAGCACCTGTTCTCCTTCAAGATCGTCCTCTGCGTTGTAAATCACTTCTCCAGTGCTATCAACAATTTGGGTGATAAATTTTGGCTCGTGATATACGCCTCCCGATGCCAGCGTGGCATAGGCCGATGCCATCTGCAAAGTATTTACACCTTGGGTACCAAGTGTGATCGATGGAACTGGCTCCAGCTCACTAGTGATTCCCATTCTGTTAGCAACTTCTACGACGTTTTCGGGGCCAATCAGTGTCACAAGACGCGCATAGGCAGTGTTAGAGGAGATCTGTGTTGCACCCTGGATCGACCTGCTAGAGTAGCTAGTTCCTCCATAATTTTCGACTTCCCAACCATCGATTGTTATAGGAGAAGAACAACTCACTATTGTTTCAGGGCTAATGCCAGCTTCAATGGCAGCAACTAAAGTAAAGATCTTAAAGCACGATCCTGCCTGTCTTGAAGCCTGAGTAGCCAAATTATATTGATCGGTGTAGTAATCTTTGCCTCCCACCAATGCAACAACATATCCAGTGTCTGGATCGATTGAGGTAAGCGATATTTCCACATCGCTGCTCATTGTTGCGAGTTTATCGTTAGCGGCCTGTTCGGCTGCTTCCTGCTTATCTATATCGAGGGTGGTGTAAACCGTAAGGCCGCCCGAATAAACCTCATCAGAGGTGTATTCGTTTAACAGCAGCTGACGTACCCACGAAGTAAAGTACGGGTAAAGATAAATGCCGCCGCCAGAAGTGTATTCCGTGGGGTTGAGATCAAGATCTTTTTCGACACACTCGTCGTACTCTTCTTGGCTAATCATTTCGTTGGCCAACATTCTGTTTAAAACGGTGTTTCGTCTAGAAAGCGCGGTGTCTGGATAGTTTTTGGGGTTGTTATAAGTTGGAGATTGGGGAATTCCTGCTAAAAGCGCGGCTTCGCTAAGACTTAGTTCTGAAGCGCTCTTGCTAAAGTAGTGTTGTGCAGCGGCTTCTATGCCGTAGGCACCATCGCCATAGTTAACGGTATTGAGATACATCGTAAGTATCTCGTCTTTGCTGTAGATTTTCTCGATCTGAAGGGCCAAGTAAGCTTCTCGCACTTTGCGCTCGAGTGTACTGTCGTTCATCTCGTCAATAAGCAGAGTGTTGCGAACCAGCTGCATTGTGATTGTGGAAGCTCCTTCCGAGATTCCACCCGATGCAAGATTTACAAATAAGGCCCTGACAATACCTATGGGATCTATTCCATCGTGTTCGTAGAAGCGCTCATCTTCAACTGCTACGGTTGCCTGCTTTACATAGTCAGATATTTCTGAAGACTCTACCGGCTGACGATCTTCTAAGTAAAGCTCGGCTAAAAGGGTTTCTCCGTCAGAAGCATAGATATATGTACGGTGCGAAGTGGTGTATACGCTGATATCGGTGTAATCGGGGATATCTTCTAGCCAAGTTGATATCAGTGTTACGCCTACCGCAGCCCCAATAGAAAAAAGGGCTATAAGCACGGTAAGAATGCTTATTGCTACGCGAAAACCTCGGCTGTTTTTTTGTCTTGAGCGCCTGCGTAAGCTAAGCGGCATGCACGACTCCTAGGATTGTCTGAAGCAAATTACAGCCCGGACTTGCCGGGCTTGTGTGCTCAGATTATAACAAAGGCTGATTTTTGGGGTTTTTGGCTAAGATTCAGGATTGTGAGCTGATACTCAACGAAAAGGGTGCACAGCTCTTTTGCATACAGCTTCTCGTACGCATCTTCTTCTCGTGCGCATGTTCTTGTACACACTCCCGCACGGCCTTCTTGTACACAGGCCGTGCTAAAAGCTCGATCCCGATTTCAGACATTGCTAAAGCCAATAAGTGCAAAGATAATGTAAAGCCGTTGCAAAAAGTCCGTTTTAGCCGACCGTTTTGATGCAACTTAAAAACAGCTTTGTTGTTATACCTAAGCTGTGCCTGGCGCAATCAAAACGACAACATAGGAGTGACATGGATCTGAGTCTTGCTGCGGTGATTCCTGAGCTGGTCTCTAACCCTATACTCCTAATTATTTTGGTGCTGTCTGTTGGCACTATCGTTGTTAATGGCGCCACCGATGCCCCCAATGCAATTGCCACCTGTGTATCTACTAGGTCTATGTCTCCGCGCAAGGCCATTTTGATGGCGGCGATTTTCAACTTCTTCGGCGTATTCATAATGACTTTTTTCTCCACAGCAGTAGCGCACACCATTTTTTCGATGGTGGATTTTGGGGGAGACAATCAAGCTGCTCTAATCGCGCTCATGTCGGCAATGGTGGCAATTATTGTCTGGGGGATTATTACCTGGGTTTTTGGGATTCCCACAAGTCAATCTCACTCGCTTGTTGCAGGCCTTACTGGTGCAGCCATTGCTTTGCAGGGAGGGCTTGGAGGAATCAACTTTGGCGAGTGGGTCAAGGTTTTGTACGGTCTAGTTGTTTCTATGGGAATGGGCTTTGGTCTAGGCTGGGTGCTAACTAAGCTCTTGGGCTTTATGTGCAGAGGTCTTGACTATCGTAAATCGCAAAAGCCATTTGGTAGGCTGCAGGATATTTCGGCTGCAATACTTGCCTTTATGCACGGTGCTCAAGATGGACAAAAATTCATGAGCATAGCAATTTTGGGAACAATGCTCTCTTTGGGCGGAGATGTTAACTCAGGGGATATTTCTTTTCCTCTATGGATTATGATTCTGTGCTCAGTTTCGATGGGTCTTGGTACAGCAATTGGCGGCAAAAAAATCATCAAAAGTGTTGGCATGGATATGGTCAAGCTCGAAAAGTGGCAGGGTTTTTCGGCCACCATCTCGGCTTCGGTGGCCATCTTTATTTCTACGGTTTCGGGCCTACCAATATCGACCACCCACACTAAAACCACGGCAATCATGGGAGTTGGCTCGGCTAAACGTCTTAGGGCTGTAAAATGGGGACTTGCAAGGGATATGGTCTTAGCCTGGGTGCTTACTTTTCCGGGCTGTGGTCTGATTGCCTTTGCGCTTACCTTTTTCTTCTCAGCGATACTGGGGTAGACGACTTTTTATAGGGCATCGACTCTTCATAGAGCCCCGGCTCTTTATAGGGCATCGGCTCTTCGTAGAGTCCCGGCTCTTTATAGGGCATCGGCTCTTCATAGAGCACTGTCTCTTTGCCGTGTGCCACTTTTGCTGGGTAGTACCTCGGCGGGTTTTGGTTTTGGTTTTGGAGGTTACAAATGCTGTTTTCTAACATTAAAGTCGTCGGCCCAGATATGCAATGCAGTAACGATATGTATGTTGGTGTTAGGGGCAACACCATTGCCTATGTAGACAAAGTTGCTCCAACCGAAGATTTTGGGGAGGTCTACGAGGGGGCTGGCAAGGTGTTAATGCCTGGCCTTGTAAACGCTCACACCCACTCCCCGATGTCTCTTTTGCGCGGTTATGCCGAAGATCTCCCACTTTCTCAATGGCTTCAAGAAAAGGTTTGGCCCTTTGAGGCAAAAATCGATGACGATGCGGCTTTGTGGGCAACACGTCTTTCTATTGCAGAGATGCTGCGTTTTGGAACCGTCTCGTTTACCGATATGTATCTGTTTGACTCGTCGCGTGTTCAAGCTGTTGCAGAATCTGGCATCAAGGCAAATCTTTCGCATGGCGTACTAGCTTTTGATCCGACGCTTGAATATCAAGATATGCCAGACTATCAGGCAATTGAAAACATGATTTCCGAGCATAATGGATCTTGCGAAGGACGGCTCAAGGTTGAGATTGGTCCTCATGCTGAGTATGACGTTAGCGAAAAGGCTATGCGGGGTATGGCTGAGCAGGCCGCTGAGCATGGCGTTGGTTTACATATTCACATCTCCGAGACGCGCTCAGAGCATATGGAGTGCATGCAACGCCACAATGGGATGACTCCGGTTGCATATCTTGAGACTTTGGGCATATTTGACTCACCAACTACGGCGGCACACTGCGTGTGGGCAACCGATGACGATTTGCAAATTCTTGCAGCTCACAATGCAACTGTTGCAACTTGTCCGGCCTCTAACCTTAAACTTGGCAGTGGTGTTCCCTCGACACTCAGGTTTTTGGAGTCGGGCGTAAATATTGGGATTGGAACCGATGGAGTATCTTCCAACAACGCTCTCAATATGTTTAGAGACATGTATCTTGCAGCAATTGCTCATAGGGGAGCCTCGGAGCAGGCCCTAGGAGTTACGGCTGCAGATGTGTTAAAGGCGGCTACCGTCGGTGGAATGCGTGCTCAGCGCCGAGATGATAGTGGAAGCATTGAGGTGGGAAAGAAAGCCGATTTGGTTGTTGTGGATCTAGACCTAGTTTGGATGACTCCCGCTACAGATGTTATTTCGACTTTGGTTTACTCCGCGCAGGGAACCGAGGTGGTTCTTACCATGGTTGATGGGAAGGTGCTCTATCGTGATGGACAGTGGCCCACCATCGATGTAGAGCGTGCGATGTCAGAAACTGCAGCTGCCCGTGATCGCATTACCGAAGAGATTAAACAGCTTTAGGTATGGCAAGCTAAAACGTCCAGTTTTATCTTCTTGGAGAATTTTATCTGGCGTTATACGGCGTTATTCGGTACGGTATCTGACACACCACTAAAAATAGCCACCTATCGCGGCAAACAATCTAGCTAAACTTTAAAATAAGACAATTCAAAACCTATAATCATCAACCAAAGGGCTAAATCTGCCCAGCATCGGAGTCTGGCTGTAAGAACTTTCATCAAATACGAAACGGGCCTTCGTTTTGGTGAAGTTTGGCTTTAGCTGGTCATTAGGAAAGAGGGAAAATGACGGAGACTGTCGACATCCACGCCCCTGGCGTAGAGGTCAAGAAGTCTTGCTGCTACTTCTGTCATCAGAATTGCGGCGTTCTTGCCTACGTCAAGGATGGTAAGGTCATCAAGATAGAAGGTGACCCTAATCACCCCACTAATCAAGGGGGTTTGTGTTGCCGCGGTAATATCGCGCTGCAGCATCTCGACCATCCCGCCCGAGTAAACCATGCCCTCAAGAGAGCTGGCAACAAAGGTGAGAACAAGTGGGTCGAGATACCGTACGACCAGGCAATTCAAGAAATTGCCGATAGGCTCAACCAGATCAAAGAAGAGTCAGGAGCCGAGGCAGTCGCCACAGCAGGAGGCACTCTCCGTACAGACGACTGGGCACGCCGTCGCTTCATGAACATGTTTGGTAGCCCTAATAGCTTCCACAATGCTCTTCTGTGCTGGATCCCCACGTTCATGGTTGAGACTGCTGTTAGTGGCTGGAGCCCATTCGAAACCGATTTAGGGAGCAGCCGCTGCCTAATCTTGTGGGGATGTAATCCTGGAGCCTCCAATATGCCAGGCATGAGGGGCTACAGCGATCTAATGAAGCAGGGACTCAAACTAATAGTTGTTGATCCCCGCTACTCCGAGACAGCTGCGCACGCAGATTTATGGTTGCCGCTTCGTCCTGGATCTGACACAGCACTTGCCTTGGCAATGCTGAATACAATCATTTTCGAAGGACTTTACGACAAAGAATTCGTCAAGGACTGGTGCATAGGTTTTGACGAGTTAAAGGCCCATGTAAAGCGATATACAGCTAGGTGGGCTGGCGAGATTACTTGGCTAGACCCCGAGCTTATTCGCCAAGCAGCCCGCATGTATGCAAGCAACACGCCCGGCAATATCCAGTGGGGATGCACCGCCGACCAGCTTGGGCGAACTGCAGGTGCTGGAATGCACGCTCGTGCAGTACTTCGTGCAATTTGTGGCAATCTCGATTGCCCAGGCGGAGACTTAATGCCTGGCCCTTCGATGTCGTATATCACCGACGAGGAGCTAGAGGCCAACGATTGGCTGCCCGAGGAGCAAAAAGCCAAACAAATCGGTTCCGACAAATTCAAGCTCACTTCTTGGCCCGGATATCAGATGATCGCAGACACTGCCAGAGAAAAATGGGGCAAGGCTCCTACGGCAGAGTGGATGTGCGAGGCCCATGGTCCAAGCGTTTTCAAGGCCATTATCACTGGCGATCCTTATCCAGTGCGTGCTTTGCTTGTTAACGCCACCAATCCAATCAACTGCTATGGCGACTCTAAGATGGTTTTGGAGGCGCTCAAAGAAGTAGAGTTTCTAGTTACTGTGGACTACTGGATTACTCCTTCGGCTCTTTGGTCGGATTACATCTTGCCTGCAGCAGGTGCGCTTGAGCGTCCGATTATGCACAACAACTACGGTGTTACCGACTCACTGATTTGCTCACAGCGAGCTATTCAGCCAATGTATGATCGTCATACCGATTACACCTTCTGGCGTGCCCTCGGACTTGCCTGCGGTCAGCCAGAGGAGATGTGGCCTTGGAAGAACGAAGAAGAGGCCTTCTATTACATCATTTACCCACTTGGCTATTCCGTAAATAGCTATGACGAGTTCGTTGAGAACTACCGTTTCTTCTATCCACCTCAGCATTTTTACAAGTACAGCGCCAATGGCTTTGCCACGCGTTCTGGCAAGGTGGAGCTTAAGTCGTCGATTCTAGAGAGGCTTGGATATCCGGCTCTACCAACATATATTGGGCCTCCGGAGAACGAAATCGACGATCCCGAAATTGCAGAAGAGTACCCATTGGTGCTTACCACGGGTGGCGGCTTTATGCCCTTCCATCACTCCGAGCAATTTAACATCACCTCGGTGCGCTTTATCTCGCCCGATCCCTATTTCACCATCAATCCTCGCAAGGCCTCAGAGCTTGGCATCAAGGCTGGCAACTGGTGTTGGATCGAGACTCGCCGTGGACGCATCATGCAGCGTGCAAGGGTTGAAGAGTCGGTTGATCCTCGTGTTATCTATGTGCAGCGTGGTTGGTGGTATCCCGAGCGTGGACCCGAGGGGCCAGATCCCTTTGGTTGCCTAGCCTCCAACGTTAACGTGCTTACTTCTGTTGACGATTGCGACTGCGATCCCATTGGTGGAAGCTGGGCCAATCGTGGACTTATGTGCAAGGTTTACAAGGTCAAGAAGGGCGATCAGGTATCAACTCAGTGGTCAATTCCCGGTTCTTCTTCTACACCCGGTGTGACTGTGATGCCGAGCGATCAAAAGCTCGCCTACGAACCAATTCCTTACGATCCCAAGCCTGATTTTGAGGTTCCAGAGGGACTTTATTGGGATCCGGATTCGGGTTATGCATGGAATCTCGAGGCTGGTACGTACTACGATCCTGAGTCTGGCTGGATGATTCATCCCGAGACTGGCGTTTATTACGATGCTGTTACGGGTTATGCCTATGATTCCGAGGCTGGCAATCTTCTTGATGAGGCCACAGGAGCACGCTACGACCTCGAAACCCGCATGCCTCTCAACGAGGATGGCGCTGTAAACTACGAGGCTACCGGGACTGAAGTTCCCGAGGGACTCTACTACGACGAGGATTCGGGTTATTACTGGAATCTCGAGGCTGGTACGTACTACGATCCTGAGTCTGGCTGGATGATTCATC
>CAZOMM010000023.1:10479-28739 GCA_964581165.1 uncultured Coriobacteriaceae bacterium | reverse complement strand
GAATGACGGTGTCAACAATGCTGATAATCCTGATGCTGCTAACGGGAACGTAGATGCTTAGAGCTCGTCATGCTTATGAGTCTTTGGATAGACATGACCATGGGGATGTGAAGACCCATCGGGGACAACTGTAACCACGATATCCCCGTTAAAAACCCCTTTAGTTCCAAGAAGACTATTCGCCAACTGCTTTACTAAAGCAGCAGGTCCTTTAAGCACGATAGTCTCTAGGCAGTAAGTATCATTAATATGAATGTGTAAGCTAGCTAGAACAATATCGTTATTAGCATGCTGAATATCATCAAGTTTGTCTCGAAGGTCATTCACATGATGATCAAAGGCCATCGTTACAGTTGCAAACACCAAAGCATCGGGATCTTCCACCTGCTCTTTTACCAATGCATCTCTGATCAGATCCCTGATAGCCTCCGAACGATTCTTAAGAACTCCACGTCTTTGCGTATAGGCATCGAGCTCGCCTAATAAGTCCTCGGGTATGCTTATCGACATACGAACTAATTCGTTTTTCACTCGAGTCCTCCTATACAGCCGGGATAAGATCTTATTGCACGTTTGCTGTGAGCAAATTCTATCATCGACAGCAAAATCGATTCTGGCTTTCAAATCAGATTGAGGCAGCCTTTTTTAGGGTCTTATCAGCAATATCTCAAGCTCAGCCGATCTCACTGATTGCAATAACTGCGGATTTGGGCTTTGAGCTTTGGGCTTTGGGAGAGCTTTTGCAACATCATTTCAAACTGTGAGTTGCATTGACTTTTCGGGACACTACATTCTACGCCTGTTATTAGGCTTTTGACGGGTATTTAAATCTATCTAGCTCCTTTTGCGTTGTAATTAATTCTTCATATTTGAACTAGATAAGCCAATTTTTCAGTTTGAATGAGCTGGGGAGGGCTTTGAAAAGCTTGAATGAGCTAAAGGAAGCTCTGAAGAAAGCTCACTTGGGCCAGAGAGAGCTAGGGAGTCCTAGGGAGAGCTGAAGAAAGCTCGCATGAGTCAGAGAGGGCTAGGAAGAATCCTAGAAAGAACTCGCATTGGCCAAGGAGAGCTAGAAAGAGCTAGAGAGAAGAGGGCATTTTATGGGGTCGATGGGTCTTACAGGTAAACAGGTCAGAATGGTAGCAGTTTTGCTGCTGGGAGCACTGCTAGTTGTTTTAAATCAGACCCTGCTCTCTCCTTCGCTTCCGTATATCATGACTCACTTAGATGTTAGCGAGACTACAGTTCAGTGGCTTACCTCGGGTTATGCGCTTACAGAAGCAATAGTTATCCCTCTTGCTGCCTGGTTTATGGGAAGGTTTTCAACTCGCATTTTGTTTACTGGTGGTATGGGAATTTTTGCTCTAGGCAGTCTTTTGGCAGCTACGGCCCCATCTTTTCCATTCTTGTTGTTAGGCAGGGTTGTTCAGGCTGCATCCACTGGCATCATGATGGTTTTGGTGATGTCTGTGATTCTTCTAACCTTCCCAAGAGAAAAGCGCGGCCAAGCCATGGGAGTTGTTTCGCTGGTAATCAACTTTGCACCGGCTATTGGTCCGACTGTTGGTGGAGCCCTAGTTGATTCAGTGGGCTGGAGGGCTCAGTTTTTAATAGTTATGGCGATTGCCACGCTGATCCTAATTAGCTCCATCTTCTTTATAGAAAACAAAGAAGGTTTTGAGCGCACTAAGATAGATCCTTCGTCTGTAGTTCTTTCGTGCTTGGGGCTAGCAAGCATGCTATACGGACTATCATCGTTTGCATCTTCTTCAAACACAATTATTTGTTTAGCACTAATTGTTTTTGGTGCCGTTTTGGTGGCTTTCTTTGTATCCAGACAATTCAAGATAGACAATCCGCTGCTTCGTTTAGAGATTCTTCGTAGTCGTAGGTATCGCATGGCAATGCTTAGTCTTTGCACCATCCAAGCTGTGCTAATTGGCCTTGGAGTTTTGCTGCCTATCTACCTACAAAATGTGCTTGGGTATTCTGCCTTAATGAGTGGCTTAGTTACATTGCCTGGAGCCGTTTTGGGTGCATTTACCGGATTGTTATCTGGTCGAGTTTTCGATAGATCTGGGGTTAGAAAGGTATCTGTATTCGGTAGCTCCGTAATGTTGCTTGGTCTAATTGGGATGTTTATGTACCAAATAGACTCTCCCATGCTATACGTAATAATTACATATATCGTGTATAGCTTTGGAACACAGCTCATTACCACACCTATAAATACCTGGGGTGTCAATTCACTCGATAACGAACTGGTTCAACATGCTACAGCTACTACCAATACGATGAATCAGGTTGGCGGCTCCTTAGGTACAGCTCTCATAGTTTCTTTTAGTGCGTTGGGAACTCAGTTCACTACCACCGGTAGTGAGGTTTATCGTACCTGGGCTGGATATCATGTTGCCTTTGGGGTAGCAGCAGGCATTGCTGCAATCACCTTTCTTTTGGTGCTTGTGTCTATTAGAAACAAGAAAAACGATCAGCTGCCAAGTAGTGTTTCGGCCTTGGGTGCACAGGTTCAGTCCAAGGTATCAGATGTAATGCATCCAAATCCAGTTACAGTTCTCGATACCGATCCTTTGAGTGTTGCAGTCCAAACACTTGCCGACACTAATGTAAGTGGGCTTGTGCTCGTTAGTGAAGCAGGGGAGGTCAAAGGATTTCTCTCAAATAGCGATATACTTCGCTTCTTTGGTGACCAGATGCAAACCTTAACAGGCTTAGTTGGATTTACAGCTCTTCGCAAACTGGATGACGAGAGTTTGCAAGATAGGGTTGGCAGACTTAGCGGAATCAATTCGATAGAGGTAGCAACACGTCAAGTTATTGGCATCTCTCCGGATGACACTTTTGAAGAAGCCTGTCGTCTTTTGGCTGATCGTAGGCTCAAGTCGCTACCTGTGATAGACACAGATGGCAAGTTGGTGGGTATTGTTCGCAGGGGAGATCTAATGAGATTTTTATCGGGATTGCTAGAAGACTAGCCAATCAATAGCATGACAACACAATCATGCCCGATAGTCAGGTGCAGCCGAGGTTTTGATGTAAATCTCTTTGCAAACTTCATCAAAACGTCGCTCTGGGATAGGGAGCCGAGTTCCATCAGACATAGTTATTGTATAGCGCTCGATATCAGATATGTGTGCCGCATTAACTAGGTAGCTCCTGTGAGTCCTTATAAAAATCCCGGGTAATTGCTGTGCAATTTTTTTAAGAATACTAGGTATTGCAAATTGTTCGTCTACGCAGTGTATATCGCACTGTTTTGAGTGAGCTTGTATGTAGATGATCTGCTTAGGATCAATTAATTTATGGCTATCTCCAAACTTCAGAGCAACACGATTAGGAATAATTCCCACTTTATTGCCTGCCCTGAGTATGTCCCTGACGTATTCATAAGTATGAGTGCCTAGTTTGAATGGAAAATATTCATCGCTTTCTAATTTGTCCCATTCATTAGAAACATGAACATGATAAGCGAGCCATCTGTCTTCTATCCGCCTAAGACAAACTGTGATTCTTTGCAGATCCGATATCAATAACTGCAGCTCAGGTGCAGAAAAAACTTTATACGTTCCAACAAAAACAATATTGTCTGGATTGTCTGGGTCGTAAAAAATTCTGAGAGTTCTAAAGTCTTTAATTTTCATTTGAGGGGTGCTTTGCCGATGCTTTTCGGTTTTTACATCGGCAATCTCACCATTGCAGGTGTTTACGGTGCCAATAAAGATGCAATCGGGTGTTACTCTCTCATCAAATAAAGACAGGTCATTTTTGTAAAAGTCTGTAACAAGCTGTTCGATTAGTTCGGGGACATGCTCTACAGTTTCAGGCTGCTTGGATAAGGATTTTTGATCAGTTGCTGCTTTAGTACGACTGAAATCACTTTTGATATCAAGCAGGTCTTGTGTCATTACATTTTTGACATCTGTGCTTCCATTGCCCATAGACTTTAATACCACCGTTCGATCATTAAAGACTTAGAGAACTTAAAGAGCCCCATGCGAAATTGATTATAGTTTTCTTTATGTCTTTTACATTTCTTCTTTAAGCCTGTCGATCAAATAATATCTAGCGTAGTAGGTGGTTTCGTAGCGTATCCAGTTGAGGGCATATTTGTCCCACATAAGCTTAAAGACGGGGTTAAATTCATCATCGCCATCCCAAAACTGAACAATCACAGGAAAAAAATCAAAAAGCGGCAACTTGTAAGCAATGTCGCCGGGCATCTTTTGTGGAACGCCTTCTAGTTTTTCGCATGCTTTTGCCAGTTGTTCCACTTGACCTGCCATGTCGTGGCCATCATCCGCAACAAGCTTAGGCCCTGGGGTGGAGGACATTGCAATTTCGGGCAACTGATCGGCTACTCGATATTCGCCCGACAATGAGGGGTGCATTACTGCATGGCTTAAGATGTCAAAAATCGTCATAGAATCATTAAAGCCACCATCGAAGACAGTGGCAAAATCATCAGTGCTGTATTGAACTTTTCCAGTTTGACGCTCTGTTCGGTAGTTCCTAGTAAGCATTTTCAAATAGATATATCTTTCGTCGTGTTCAAGTTTTAGAGCATCAACCATCGCTTGTTGATCCATTTGAGAAAATCTTTCTTGCATGGCTTCTAGCGTTAGCTCGTAATTTGATTTTGCCATCGTGACCCCCCGGCTCGCTCGGCCTTACGGCTTATGTATTCTGCAAGTTCTTTATAAGTTACAAGCTCTTGCAGCTTTGTGCCTTTGCAGCTTTGTATTCTACAGGTCTTTATACAAACTTATCCAAGCCCTTGCGTCTTATCTAAGGCACAAAAAGAAGGGGACTGACTATAAAAAACAGAAGCTGAAGTGGATTTTTATACCGTAATTAAGGTGCAATAAAGTTGAACCTAAACCCAGCTAGAGGTTGATAATGCCCTAGATGATGCCTTTGTGGTTTTGAGCACATCTTTTCTAGCTTTATCCTATTGCCCTATTCAATAAGCTAGAGATTCAAGCTAGCTTTGGGGGCTTACAAAGAATGATTTGAGGTTGATCTGTGGAGGAGAAAACATATGGGATAGGCGAGGTTTCTGAGATGTTTGGAATTCCGGTAACCACGCTTAGATACTACGACAAAGAAGGACTTATCCCAGATATAGAAAGAACTGATTCGGGGATACGAAGATTTAACGCAGGGGCGCTAGATACGCTTAGGGTTATTGAGTGTCTAAAAAAGTCGGGCATGGAGATTAAAGACATCAAAGAGTTTGTTCGCTGGTGTCATGAGGGACCTTCGACTTATAAAAAGCGTCGTGAAATGTTTGAGAAGCGCAAAGAGACTGTCGAAGAAGAGATTCAACGACTGAACAGAGTTCTAGATATGATTAATTACAAGCGCTGGTATTACGATATGGCAATCGAGAAGGGCGGGGAAGAAGAGATCCTTGCGATGATTCCCGATGGCTTGCCCCCCGAGATTCGCAGGGCATACGACAACAGCTTTACCTCTTAGCTGCCTCTCAGCTTCCCATTTGTCTTGCTGTCTACTTGTCTTGATATCACTTAATATCAGGTGATAAGCTTTGCCGAAATGCCGAATTCAAAACCGCGAAAGTGGTAGCAGCTCTATAATCACGCCACATGTAAAACAGCGGATTTATAGGCGCAATTTAGCCCCGGGCTTCAGGCTTCAGGTGCTAGGATCAGACCCTAGGCTCTAGGCATCGGGCTTCAGGCCCTAGGTCCCAAGCTCCAGACCTCAGGTCCTAGGCCCTAGATATAGAGAGTAGACAGAAAGGCAGCACATGCCATGCCAAGTGAATCTAATACCGATACTTTTGATGCAGGGATCTTAGGCCCAGGAGATCCAATATTCGAAAGCGAACAAAAACATCTAAGCAAAGTCTATTCAACCCTAAAGGACATGGCTGAGGAGATAGAGCTTAGAATGCAGCGTACTCGCGAAGAGGCTACCGAGGCAAAACGCAAAATGGGCGAGGAGATCTCTGGCGACTATACAGGTTTTGATGAAACACTCGAAACCTATGCCGATGTCGAGGCTGCCAATCGCATTATTGCTGCTTATAACATCTCCCAAGAGTCCGATTTTGAGAAGCTCACAAAGATTAATGTTTTGCTAAAGCAGCCATACTTTGCCAAGGTTGTGCTCAAGTACGAAACAATGTCTGAGCCAAAGGAAATCTACATTGGCAATGCTGGCATGACCGACAACGACTATCGTTACTTGGTTATCGATTGGCGCTCGCCTGTGGCTGAGGTGTATTACAACCGTGATTATGGTCCTACTTCTTACGAGGCCAATGGCAGGATCATCAATGCAGAGCTTTTGCTACGCAGGCAATTTGATATTGAGCGCGACCAGCTCAAATGCTGTTTTGACACCTCGGTTGCATTGCAGGATCCTCTGCTTGTTCAGTCGCTTTCGAGAGCTAGGAGTTCTCGTCTTCGCGATATAACAGCAACGATTCAGCGAGAACAAAATGCTGTGGTGCGCCACGAGGATGTGCCGGTTTTGTTGGTAGGTGGAATTGCAGGAAGTGGAAAAACATCTGTTTTGCTGCAGCGCATTGCTTATTTGTTATATCTGCGCCGCGACGAACTCGATCCAGATAATGT
The DNA here is from genome assembly GCA_964581165.1 of uncultured Coriobacteriaceae bacterium. Taxonomy (GTDB): domain Bacteria; phylum Actinomycetota; class Coriobacteriia; order Coriobacteriales; family CADBOM01; genus CAZPAN01. Next base: position 22,119 of record CAZOMM010000023.1, on the reverse strand, counting down.
TTGCCTAATTACTCCCAATCCTGTGTTTTTAAGCTATATCGAAAATGTTCTTCCCGATTTAGGTGAGCGAAATCCACGTATTTTTACCTGGGAAGACTTTGCATCTAATTTAGTTCCGAAGACCCGTCCGCATGGTGGTTATGGGGCTTCGATGGAAGTGCTAAGTAAAATCAACTCGCTGCTAAGCTCGTATCGTTTTGATTCCAAAGACTTTAATGATGTGGAATACAATGGGGTCAAACTTATTACAGCCGGAAGAATTGCCAATTTAGCCGAGCGTTATGCTGCAAAAATTCCGATGGGTTCGCATTTAATAACTCTGATTCGCGAGACTCTACTCGAGCGTCTAGAGAGCAGATTTAATCAGCTGGCAAACTCCGAGGCAGTCTTAGACGAGATCTGCGATCTCACTTTTGCTCAGCAGCTCGAGATCTTTAAAGAAGCAATAGATACGCGAGACGACGAGGCATTACCTCGGCTTGCAGCTAAGTATGTTCAATACAAGTTTGGTGAGGCAGTACAGGCTGTCGAAAATGATGAGTGGCTTAGGATAGACCGCATTGGCATGAGAATGCTTGGTGTGGAGGGGCTTACTACTGTTGAATGGCTATATCTTAAGATTCGACTCACTGGCATGGGTGAGCCAAAGGTCAAATACGCAATAATCGACGAAGTACAGGACTACTCGCAGGGCCAACTTGCTCTTTTGTCTTACTACTTTCCCAATGCACATTTTTTGTTGCTAGGCGATGAGAATCAGGCCATCAAGCCCGGAACGGCTAGCTTTGATCAAATCGAAGAGCTATTTGAGGTCTCTAGAGGAAAGCTTAGTCGTTGTGATCTCACAACTAGCTACCGCTCAACACCAGCGATAACTAAGTTGTTTGTCTCTCTTATGGCACCCGCAGAGGGCGTAGAGGTCTCTTCGGTTCAGCGAGATGATGAGGCACCTCGCTTAATTGCCTGTGTCGATGCTGCAGAACATGCTGCTTGCTTGCGTAAAGTTGTTGCTGAACAAGCTGCCAAGAGAGGGCTTTGTGCAATAGTGGTTACGGGATCTAAGCAGGCTAAGCAAGTTGCCGAGATTTTAAAGCCGGATTCACCTGAGATTCTTAGCTTTAACGATAGATTACCCGAACAAGGAATCTTGATAGTAGAGCTGTCTTTAGCTAAAGGCTTGGAATTTGACCATGTGATAGTTCCTGATGTATCTAGGCGCAGCTTTAACGAAGATGATTTATCTCGACGCCGTCTCTACACAACTGTATCTAGGGCCACTCGCACAGTAACTATGCTGAGTCTTGGTAAACCAACATCCTTGCTTAATTCCTATTTAGAAGCATGATCATTACTGCCGGTTAGCTGGTGATTCGAATGCTTATCTCAATGGATATTCTTGCCGATGGCTTAAGGGATTACCTTGTTGATGTACAGCTTAGGCCAGATACGGCGCTTACCATAGAGTCTTGCAGGTTGTTTGATGAGAACACATATGAAATCAAACCAGATTGCGTTTATCTGGTATGTGATTCGACAAATCTTAGAGCTCTAACAGCTATGAAACTTCCGCCCAAGAGCAATCTAATAGTGTTGAATAGCACTGAATACGGTGATGTTTGCCTAGAGGGTGTCAATGTAATTTTTATTAGTGGAATACAGCCTTATCAGGCTATTAACCTAGTACTTTCTATCTTTGATCGCTATAACATGCTGAGTGATCAGCTAGAAAAGGCTTTTTCTGGCTCTGCGCACCTTCAGACAATAGTGGATATTGCTACCGATATCATTGGCTTGCCTATTTGCATGCTAGAAATGAATCATTGCGTTTTAGCTATGTCGTCTAATTTAGAACCAGAGGGCGATAGTCTGTGGGATGCAATGAAGGCAGGGTACGGATATCTGCATTACAGCATTATTGATGTGAGCCAGCCTAAACTTCATGAGATGGATCATAGTGGCCTTGATGTTTGGGAGAACCGAAACAACATCAGCGGACGTTATATCAGGGTATATCTGCTCCGCAAGGCTAATAGGGGCGTTGCATCATTTGGCCTACATAAGCTTTCGGATGTTACCAAGCCTTTTGATAAGCATAAGATTCAGCTTGCTGATTGGGTGGTAGCCAAACTCACTTCGCGTCTTGAGATGTTTTCGGAGGTCAAGATTGGTCGAGGAATGCTTTCTGAGGCATTTTTGATTGACTTGCTCGAAGGACAGCAGTATCCCGAAGATGAACTTTCTAAGATGATGGAAGCGCTTTCGATTAGTGCAACTTCAAGGTATTACTTAGGGATAGTTTTATTCCAAAACAAAGACCCAGAACCAACTGAGTATGATTTTGCCCTGATGGATTACATAGAAACCATTCTTAGTGGAAGTAAATGTGTTGAGTACGGTCAAAGGCTTGTTTTCTTATATCCGGTTGACGAGAGTAGTCCTTATCCAAACATTGTACTTAATCATGATTTGCCTCATTTTTTGCAGACGCATGGCCGCTACTGTCTTATGTCCAGCATGTTTTTTTCGCTGCTTGAGCTAAAGCAGATATTTGAGGTGATGGTGGATGTTATTCCCTTTGTATCTTCCGCACAGGCCAAAAGCAATGAAGTAAAACTTTATAGGTACCATGAATTTGCACAGCTGCATGCCATTAGTCTTTATGAACAGAGAGTTCCTCTAAAATTTGCAGAAAACGAATTGGTGTTAAAGATCATACGTTATGACGAGGAGAACAACTCGGAGTACTATCACACTCTAGTTGAATATCTTAGAAATTTTGGTAACACCACTGCCACATCAGAAAAGCTGCACTTACATCGTAATTCGCTTTTGTATAGGATTTCAAAAATCGAAAAGATTATAGGCTGCTCTTTGGAGGATCGTTCATTCAGACAAAGTGCGATGTTCTCAATTCTTTGTAACGACTATATCCGTGAGTTTGGGCCAAATAATCCAGAGGAGTTTCAGGACCCTTCCGCAAACTAATCTTCGAATTTCGTCAAGCTAATTAGAAATTAGATCCCTCAATTTTGCTAGTAGCGCCACAATAGGCCTTGATTCCATATTCGTCGCGCATGATCTTAGCTAAATGCTCCACCCAAGGATCGCGCTCCGCTCTCTCGGCAGCTTGCCAAGTTTTTGGCATTGGGTAGTCCAGATTTAACGATTCGTACTTCTCGGTGCCCATTTTTAGATAGACAAGCAGTTGAACCTGAGCAACTTGGCCAGAGAGCCTATCGCAAATAAACTCAGCTGTGGTTCTAATGTTTACTTCGCTGTCGTTGACATCAGGAACTACTGGGATCCTGATGATCAACGGTATATCGGTCTCGTCTGCTGTCATTGCAATGTTTTGAAGTATCTGCTCGTTTCCTGCGCCGCACCACTGCTTATGAGCTTTACTATTCATATGTTTTATGTCGGTGATGATCATGTCAGACCAGGGGAAGAAAGCTCGTATTGTGTTTGCGGGAGCCATCATGCTAGTTTCTGTACAGGTGTGGATTCCTTCGAGTTTAGAAGCCTTGAGTAACTCAATTGCAAACTCCCATTGCATAGCAACTTCACCGCCGCTGATTGTTAGTCCGCCTCCTGAGTTGGCATAGAAATTCTTATCTGCTCTGACCTCTGTCATGACCTCTTCTACGGTCATTTCTTTGCCCCAAGATTTGAGAGCGTGCATAAAGCAAACATCGGTGCACTTCATACATCCAATGCAAATATCGCGATCTATTGCGCCGATTTTGCCGCTTTCGGGATTAAATAGCAAAGCAGCTCCGCCAACAGAGCAAACATCTAGGCACGATCCACAAACCTTTGTACCCATACATTTGGCAGGATATACACCCACCTCGCGCTTTAGTTTGATGCCCTCGGGATTGGAACACCACTTGCATCTTAAAGGGCATCCCTTTAAAAAGACTTCGGTGCGGATTCCTGGCCCATCGTGGATTGTAAAGCGCTGTATGTTAAAAACGATCCCGCTGCTTTTGCCCATCTCCCACCTCTTAAAGATCCGCTTTGCTCTCAGACGCTGCGCCCTTGGGCACTGTGCCCTTAGATGCCGCACCTCAGACGTTGTGTCCCCACAAGCACTGCGTCCTTAGATGCCGCACCTCAGACGTTGTGTCCCCAAGCACTGTGCCCTTAGATGCCGCACTTCAGACGCTGCTCCCCAGGCACTGCACTCTTAGGTCCCGCACCTCAGACACCGCGCCCCCGGCCAACGCTCTGACCGGGGGCGCAGCTCCATCTTTTAAAAAGTCCACTCAGCTCAGCGCAGCTCCATCTCCTAAAAAGTCTGCCTAGCTCCTAAAAAAGTCACTTTCTGCTCAGCTTAGTTCAGCTCCTAAAAACTCAGCTCAGTTCGACCGATAATGTCGTCTTGCAGCTCTTTGGAAAGCTCAACAAAGTAAGCAGAGTACCCAGCTACGCGAACCAAAAGATCACGGTAATCCTTGGGGTTCTCCTGCGCAGCAAGTAGCATGTCTCGGCTTGCAACAGTGAACTGGCTGTGCATGCCTTTGCGTTGCACGTAGGTATCGATCAGATGGATCAGGTTATTGAGTCCCACATCACCCTCGAGAGCGCTTGGCGAGAACTTCCAGTTAAGCAGAGTGCCGTTTCCAGCTAGGCCGTGGTCGATCTTGGTAACCGACTGACAGATAGCCGCTGGACCCTTTACGTCGTGTGGACAGCAAAGAGTGTGGGTTGCGCCCATGCAGTCGGAGATTGGCTCGTTGTTCACGCGGCCCTCGATGGTGGCATCCTGTGCAAGACCCAGTGCCACGTTAACGGCTACAGAGTAAATGCCAGCTTGGAAGTGCCCGCCATGGGCAGTTGGCTTGCCGTTAACATGTTTGCAGTAGGTCTCGATGCCAAACTTTGCAAGCTCATCAGCGTAGTCGTCGTCATTTCCGTAGTGATGTACCTGATCGCTGTTAACCAATGCGTAAAGCTTCTCGTGACCCACCCAGTTATCTGCGGCAGCTTGGAGAAGCTCTTTGCCTGTGACTCTCTTTTCATCAAAGACAAGCTGCTTAATGGTAGCCAGTCCGTCGCCGACAGAGCCAACACCTACACCCTGTGGGCCAGAGAAGTTATATCTTGCTCCACCCATTGTGGCATCGGTTCCGCTAGACACACAGCCCTCAATGAGGTTGGAAAGGAAGGGCAGTGGTTTGATTTCTTGATGTACTAGATCCAGTTTGTTCAAGAAACTGATCATTAGGTCTACGTAGTACTCCATTTGCTTGTCATACGACTCGAGTACTTCGTCAAAGCTGGTAAAGCTGTCTAGCCCACCAGTGTCGGGGCCAACCTTGTGACCATCGTTGGTATAACCATGGTTGATAGCCAGCTCTAAAACCCTGTTGATGTTGAAATAGGCAGCATCGTGCCAGCCATATTCCTTGCCAGTGGCATCGGGTTCTACGCATCCAACAACTTGATAGTCGCGGGAGTCCTCAACCGTGCGGCCATTAGCGATCATTGTGGGGATTGTAACGTCGTCGTTAAAGATTTTGGGTTCGCCCATGCCAAGACGGATCAGGTTTGCAACTTTGACCTTAAGCTCATGTGGAGTATTTGCATGCAAACGTACAGCTGTCCAAGGATTGGGGATGCGTGTGTGGGCGATGGCATCGAGGAACATAAATGTAAGCTCGTTGGTTCCATCGGTGCCGTCGACCTTGATTCCGCCAAGAGTTAGGCAGGGGCCGCCGATTCCGCCATTTGCAAAGATGTTGATAGAGTTATGGTCGCGCAGCTTGTTCATGTCCCAGATCTTAAGCTGGAAGTTTTCCAAAAGCTCCTGGATCTGCTCGCGCTTCATATATCCAGTCTCGATGTCATGCTTATAGTACGGATACATAAACTGGTCGAAGCGCCCATAAGAGATTGAGTGTCCATTGGATTCCATCTGAACCAGAGTGTGAGCAAAGTGTAGGGCTTGGAGGGCCTGCCAGAATGTCTGTGGGGTTCCGGAAGCGATCTGACGGCAGTTTGCTTCGATGGCAGCAAGCTCAGCAGCTCTCTGTTCGTCGGCATCGGCTATCATCTCGTGGGCCTTGTCGGCATAACGCAAAATCATATCGGTAGCAGCTTCGTTACAAATTAGATCTGCACGCAGCGAGATAAGCTGCCTTTGAACCTCGGGATCGTAAAACTTACCAGCCTCAAGCTCGGCAATCTTCTCTTCGATTTCTTTCTTGATGCCGCCGTAGCCCATCTGGAACAGACGATAGGTGTTTACGCCAAGGTGACCCGCACCACAATACATATATCCATTGGCCAAAAAGACACCTTCTCCAAGGTGAGAAGCGCGAATCTCTTCTTCGCTGAGTAGAGGGATGACCTTTTGATCAACACTTAAACCATGCCAGTAATCTTGGATCGACTTAAGATCCTGGTAGGTTTCTTCTGTGTGAGTGAAGTAGTCGTGGGTGCGATTTTCGCTGTAGCCCAGCAGATCCTGCTCCATCTCTTCAATCAGCCAATCCAGGCCAAACTCGGGGAAGGGAGGAGCGCTTTTCTTAGGGCACCCAAGAGTGCCAACCAAAAGTTCGTTATCGTAAATGATAATTGGGCACTCACGAAACCATGCTGCCTGAGCATAAGCAGTAGCAATGATCCATGGTTTATCTTTATGCTTCTGCAGCTCCCTAGTAATTACCATTGCGCGGTTGGAGACCGCTTCTCCATTGGTGGTTCTGTCGGTGTCATCGAGGATTAGATTGATTCTCTCAAACGGGGAAGGATCAACTACAAATCCTGATGCACCAACGCCCCAGCATTTATCGTAGGGCTCAATTGCTTCGGCGATGTCACTAACGCGCTTTTTGGTGGTTTTGTCGCTCATAAGTTGACTCTCCTTTCTTGCTGCTGCGCACTTGCTGTCATGTACTTGCTGCTGCGCACTCGCTGTCATGTACTTGCTGCTGCGCACCTGCCGTCACATGTCTGCCATCATGTTTTTGCTGCCATGTGCTTGCTCACGTGCTTGCTGCCATATGCTTATTCGTCTGTGCTTACAATCTGTCCTCGCTTGATTTGAATGTAGGTTTTCGACAAGGTTTTCGATGCCACTTTCGACATCACTTTCAACAAGGTTTTTGATAACGCTTCCGATAAGGTTTCGACAAGAATTTCAATAATGTTCCAACGGTGCTTCCAACAGCGCTCTCAACAGCGCTTTCTACACGCTCTCAACAGCGCTTTCTACACAAACAATGCCGCTACGTCGTTTCGGATTGACTAAGCCTACTCGGGTGAGTCTTGTTGGGAATTTGGATACCTGTAGCTAGGCATCTATACCCACCAGCCTATTGTGAACGGCTTGGGCTTTGATGTTCAAGGGTGAATTGCAAGAAAGTTGATCTTGCCATTTGTTTCATTTATTAAAAGCCTTTCAAATTTGATTGACTGAAAGAGATTTTAATGTCCCTTTTAAAAACCTGCTCTACATACACAGTTTTTTGCACTACGTAGTTCTTGCGAAAAAAGCAATGAAAAAACAGCAAAAAAGCCTTTGGGTTCAGCATTTAAGCCTAGTAAATCCATGATATTTACTGCACTAGATAATCTGTAGTGATCCCAGCTAATTTGAAATCTGAAAGCATATCTTGTGCTTTCAAGCCTATTTGCTTGCCAAATTCACTAATGTATTTGTGATTTTGCCCAGTGATTGTTTTGTCTGTAGCTGCATCAAAGTCACGTGAGCTTTCGAAGGCCCACAAATCACACAAATGAATTTTTAGGCTTTGTGAATTTTCCCCTTGAAGCACCACTAAGCAATTTTTTAGAGTACACACAAGGTGTTGGCTCTCGGGTGAGTCATTAGTACCTGCGTCAGAGAAGTCAAACGTGTTGCTTCGGAAGGGGATTGAACATGGCAGCCAATAAAACCAAAACTAAGATCGGTATTTATCTATGCGCCATTCTGATGATGGGTGCGATTGCGGTGTCGTCAAACATTGCCAATATTGCAACAGCGTTGGATCTTACCACCACAGAGGCAGTTACTTGGATTGTTTCCATACCCTGTTTAGTAGTTATTCCAATCACTCTTATTAGCGGCTGGTTGATGAGATACGTTTCCAAGAAGATTTTGATGATTATCGGAATCTTGTGCTGGCTCGTTGGTGGATGTGTTCCATATTTTATGGATGCACTGGGAGGCATCATTGCGATGCGCTTTGTTTTTGGAGTTGGAATTGGACTAGTGCAAACTCTGTGCAGTGCACTTGTTGCCGAGAACTTTCCCGAAGAAAATGAGCGTGCCAAGGTTCTTGGCACAATGAATTCATTTCAGATGCTTGGTGCAATTATCTTCTCGATCGTCTCTGGTTACCTAGGTGCAATTGCTTGGAATGTGGCTTTTTTGGTACATCTGATGGCACTCGTTTCTCTGGTCGCATGCATCACCTGTGTACCCAATCGTAAACCTGTAGCCGCTACTGGTGGCGAGAAGCCCAAGTTCCGCGCAACTGGCATGATGTGGGTTTGGGCCATCGCCTTCTTGATTTTTATGGTTGCAGGTCAGACCTATTCCAACTTTGCTTCGACAATCATCACCCAAATGAACTTTGGTGGACCCGCCGAGGCCGGTTACTCACTGGCCTTCTTTGCCTTCGGTGGTTTTCTAATGGGCTTTTTGTTTGGCAATATCCAAAAGATATTTGGTCGTATGACTCTCACCGTTGGTGGTGTCGTCTTGGCAGTTTCTTATCTAATCATGACTTTTGCACCAAACTTGGTTGTCTCCTATATCGGAGCTTTCATCTGCGGTCTTGCATTCTCAATTTGCATGCCCTGCATTATCAATGGTGCAGCTGGAGCAGTTGATGTGGAATCTTCTGGCATGGCTGTCTCGATTGCAACCTGCTGCCAAAATGTTGGTATGACCATTTGTCCATACATTGTTACCCCCTTGGGAGCAATGATGGTTAGCAGTGGAATTACTGCTGAGCAGGGCGGCATGGTCGCAGGAGTCATTGTTATCGTGATCATGGCAATCATCTTTGGAATCATTAACATGAGGCAAAAGGCATCCAAATAATTTGTCGATATATGAGGCAAAAAGCCTCCAAATAATTTGTCGATAACAGCAAAGACACAAAAGAAGACATACAAGACACATAAGAAGACATGCAAGGGGGTAAGTATGATTTCAGATAGAGTTGACGAGTCGATGCGCCCCGAGGCCATAGAGCCATTTGATAAGTGTTGGGGCGTTGGAGTCTCTGGATTAGACGAGGATATCTCGCCATTTCCTAGAATCAATCGCATGCTCAAGCGTAGCAAGAACGCCAAGAGCACAATCGATCTGCAGCGCGCCGAAGTTATCACAGAGTCGTATGCTAAGACTAAGGCTCTTCCGCAGATCAAGCGTGTGGCCCAGGCCTATCATGATGTCATCAGCAAGATGGATATCGAGATTGGGCCAGATGAGATCATCTGCGGAAACATTGCTGCACCCGCTTTTTCTGCTCCTTTCTACCCTGAGTTTTCGGCCAAGTTTATCGTTGATGAGATCCGTGCGATCGAAAAGGGTGAGGCCGTAGACTTTGATCAGCGCAACAACGACAAGTACTACATTACTCAGGAGCAGCGCGACGATTTGTGTGAGCTAGTTCCAAAATGGGATGGAGAGTCGGTATACGACTACATTATGGCTACTATGCCTGCCGAGGCCGCCAAGGGTTCTGGCAAAATCTATTTTAACGACCTGTATGCTACTGCAGGTATTGGTCATGTTTCTATCGACTACTACTCCTTGATGGAGAAGGGTTGGAAGGGTATAAAGGAGCATCTTGAGGCCAAGCTAGCCCAACTTCAGCCCGGCGATGCCGACGAGATTGATAGGCGCAATAACTGGGAGGCCATGCTTATCTCGTTGGATGCAGCAATGCTCTATTTTCGTCGTTATGGTGAGGCTTGCATCGAGGCCGCTTCTAAGTGCGATGACGAGACTCGCAAGGCTGAGCTACAGACCATGGGCGAGAACTGCCTGTGGATTGCCGAGAATCCACCTCGCACTTTTTGGGAAGGCATCCAATTATGGTGGGGAGCTACCTGCCTAATCATGATCGAGTCCAACGGTCACTCGGTCACTTATGGCCGCTTTGATAAGATTCTTGGCCCGCTATACGAAAATGACATTAAGGCCGGCAGGGTCACCCGCGAGTTTGCTCAGGAACTTATTGAATGTTCCTTCCTAAAGATGGACGAGCTTCGTAAGTGGCGTGATTACTTCAACACCGTTATTGCTTCTGGAATCGGCTGGGGCGGAACTGCTCTTAATGTTGGTGGAGTAGACGAGAATGGCGATGACATCGTTAACGATCTGTCTTACATGGTGCTAGATGCTCATGCGCATACTCGTATTACAAACCCCTGGATGGGTGTTAAGCTCTCCTCCAAGAATCCACAGGAGTTTTGGATCAAGACCTTCAACGTTTGTCGTATCGGTACTGGTGAGCCTAAGATCTACAACGACGATAAGTACTACGAGTCGATGCTTGCCTATGGTGTTCCAAAGGAGCAGGCTCGCGACTGGGTTGGCATTGGTTGTGTTGAGCCCGAGGTTCCTGGCTACACCTATGGTTGGCACGATGCCGATTATTACAACTGCTCCAAGGTCTTTTTGCTTGCCATCAACAATGGTGAGGAATTTGAGAACCCTGGAGTGCAGTTTGGCGCACCCACTGGTTATCTTACCGACATGAAGAGCTTCGAAGAGGTTCAGGAAGCTTTTGATATCCAGATGAAGTATTGGTGTGACCGCATGGTTTCTTGCATCAATGCAATGGATAAGGGTCATCAAAAAGTGCATCCGCTTCCTTATTTGTCGTTGGTTGTTAACGACTGCATTGATAAGGGAATCGATATTAGTGCCGGTGGCGCTCGCTTTAACTTTACTGGTCCGCAGTGCGTTGGCCTGGGAACTGTAACCGATTCTATGTGCACCATTAAGCAGCTGATCTTTGAAGAGAAGAGGATCACTGCAGAAGAGTTAATGGATGCTCTAAAGAAGAACTGGGAGGGTTACGATGCCCTAAAGGCCCTAGTTAACAGCGATCATGTGCATCACTATGGCAACGACGATGATTATGCCGACGAGATTGCCAAGTTCGTTATCTCTACATACTGCAAGCATATTGAGCATCGTCCCAATGCTCGTGGTGGTGAATTCCGTCCTGGTGTTTACTCGGTGTCGATCAATGTGCCTGCAGGTATGATGTGCGATGCAACTCCCGATGGACGCGTCGCCGGCGAGCCTGTATCTGATTGCCTCGGACCTGCGCATCCAGGTGGAGTTTCGCACGACGTTAACGGCCCGCTGGCAATTGCTGGTTCGCTCTCTAAACTCGATCAGTCTCGCATTGCTAATGGCGTAATCCTCAACTGGAAGTTCACGCCAGATACACTTAGCGGTGAGGTTGGGCTAGATAACTTTATGAACCTGTTCAAAGCCTACTTTGAGCGCGGAGGCCTTCAGAGTCAGTTCAACGTTACCAGCAAGGAGATCCTCGAGAAGGCACAGAAAAAGCCAAACGACTATCGAGATCTCATGGTTCGTGTCGCTGGCTACTCTGCCTATTTCACCGAGCTTTCGCCTGAGTTGCAGAGTGATCTTAT